>JBGOTH010000616.1:0-2693 GCA_041476345.1 Methylomirabilia bacterium | reverse complement strand
GCTGCGCGTGGTGATGGAAGGGGTGGCGATCGCCTCGGCCAACGACGCCGCGACGGCGCTCGCCGAGCACCTCGGCGGCGAGGAAGCGGTCTTCGTGGCGCGCATGAACGCCAAGGCGCACGAGCTCGGGCTCACCGCCACTCATTTCGCGAACCCGCACGGCCTGCCCGATCCGAGCCAGCGCACTTCCGCGCGGGACATGGCGACCCTGATCGGGCGCCTGCTCTCCGACCATCCCGACTCGCGCACGATGCTGGGTGGGCAGACGTTCGTCTACGCGGGCCGCGTCTACGCACGACACATCCCGCTCTTCCGCGATCCGGGCGGCGTGCAGGCGCTCAAGACCGGGTTCACGCGCGAAGCCGGGTACAACCTCGCCGTCTCGGCCTGGCGCGACGGGCAGCAGTTCCTCATGATCGTGCTCGGCGCCAGGACCCGCCAGGCGTCGTTCCTCGACGCTAAAAAGCTCCTGCTCCACGGGTTCGTCGAGCTGGGCATCGAAGCACCGGCGCCCGAGCCACCTCGCGCGGCGCCGACCAGGGGCAAGGCGCAGCGGCTCCGCGCTCACCGCGCTGCCATCGTCCGCTGACCCGATCACCTCGGGCCATGGCCCCCAGAAACAGCTCGAGTACACATGGCTGCGCTCGCTGATGGGACGGTATGCGGACTTCTGGACGATCACGGAGGACGCGCTACGGTGGGCGATCGCGCGGCTCGACTTGCGCGCCACGGAGGGCCTCCGCCCTGGCCGCGCTCACCGGACGGCCGCGCGCGATTCTCTCGAACGGCGCGCCGAGGATGCTGGCGGCCGCCGTCGCGTCGAGCGGACTGGCCGCGCACCTCGACCACGTGCTCTCGGTCGACGCCGTGAAGATCTTCAAGCCGTCACCGACCGTCTACGCGCTCGGGCCGCGCGCGCTCGGGATCGCCGCCGACTACGTCATCCGCTCCCTCGATCGGCTCCCGCGTTAGGACCACAAAAAAGGGCGGCTCGCGTCGTTGCGAGCCGCCCGAGGAACACCCTTCCGATCAGCGCTTGCCGGCGAGCTTCTTCCGCTTCACGTACGCCCAGATCTTCTTGGTCATCTCCGACGGCCCGATGGGCGTGCTCCCGAAGACCCCCTCGACCGTGTCCTTGCAGCCCTTGAAGTTGATCGAGTAGCCGCCGAACGCCAACTTCTTTGCCTTCGCCATGGCCCCTCCCCCTGCTCGTGTTTTGCCGCGCGTTGCGCGGCGACCGTCCCTGGGGGGTATTACTACCACAGGCACGAGGGGCGCAACAGTAAAAACACCATCCATAGGGCCCCCCTCCGGGGGCGTAAAATACCCGGGGAGGGTATAGGCCGGCGCGGCTAGCGGCGCGTGAAGGCCGGCATCACGTCGCGCGCGAACCAGCGCAGCTGCTCCTTGAACTCTTTCGGAGGAATGCCTTCCGCCCAGTGGATCATGAAGTCTTCGAGGCCCGGGTACTTCGCCTCGAACTCGCGGATGCGCTCGATCACGAGGGACGGCGGCCCGAGGAGCCACGCCTTCTGCTGCACGCCGTCGCGGAGCGTCGGCGTGCGCGCGGGCGCGCCCGGTGTGCCCCACGTGCGCCCCTGCTCGTCGGCGTAGCGCACGAAGCCGAACGGCGCGAACCACTTGTAGCGCTCGTCGTGCGCGGGCTCCACCCGGCGGAACGCTTCTTCAGGGGTGTCGGCCAGGTACATGCCCGCGCCCCAGATCATGTCCTCGCCGAGCTGCTTCGTTCGTCCGTGTTTCGCGCAGGCGTCGCGGTAGGCGCGGACGACGTCGTCGAGGATCTTCTCGCCGTTGAGCGTCACCATCGCCTTGAAGTTCTTGCTCGCCATGTAGTCGATGCTCTTGCTGCTCGCGATCGGCATCCACACGTCGACCGGCAGGTGCTTGGGCCGCGGCACGCAGGTGATCTCCTTCATCTCGTAGCCGCGGTAGGGCACGGCGGGCGGGCAGTCGTAGTGCTTCCCGTGATGGCTGAACGACTCTTCGTTGAAGCACTTGAGCATCAGGTCGACCTCTTCCTCGAACAGCTCACGGTTGGCCACCTGGTCGATGACGGGCGCGCCGAACGTCTCCACTTCGCGCGAGTGATAGCCGCGGCCGACGCCCATGATCACGCGGCCGTCGGTCACGATGTCGGCCATGGCGTAGTCTTCCGCGAGCCGGATCGGATGCCACATGGGAAGCACGTTGAAGGCGCAGCCCAGCTTGAGCCGCCGCGTCTGCGACGCGAGCCACACCGAGAGCTGGATCAGGTTCGGGAAGCACTCGTAGCCCTCGCGCTGAAAGTGGTGCTCGGCCATCCAGCAGGCGTAGTAGCCGAGATCGTCCAGGAGGTGGCAGACGTCCTTCGCGGTGGCGAACACTTCGGTCAGCCGATCGTTCGAGTACCGGCGATCGTTGGCAGGGACGCCGTCGAGGCCGATGTTCTCGAGATCGACCTGACCGACGTAGAGCACGTGGAATCGCTTGATCATTGCGCTGTCCATCCTCCATCGACGACGAGCGTATGCCCGGTGACGTACGATGCGCCCTCGCTCGCGAGGAAGCGCGCGACGGCGGCCACTTCGTCCACCGTCCCGCGCCGCCCGAGCGGCACGAGCGCACGAATGAGATCCAGGTTGGCGCCGACGCCGCCCATCACCGCGGGCGCGTCGCCGCCGAGAATCGCCTTC
>JBGOTH010000615.1:0-2694 GCA_041476345.1 Methylomirabilia bacterium | reverse complement strand
GAACACGGAGACCGTCTCCATCCCGATCGCCGGCGGCGAAGGCATCACGCCGCAAGTCGTTCGGGCGTACTACGGCTACTACTCCGGCCGCTTCGAATGGCGGCCGATCGTCATCTCGCTGCTCTTCCTGATCGTCGGAAACCTCACCGGGCCCGTCCTCGTCCCGCTCGTGAAGCGCTTCCTGCGCACGGTCAGCACGCGGCTGCACATCGGCGGAGGAGATCCCGCGCGCCTGAGCGGCGTGGTGCTATCGGCGGACACGATCGCCAAGCTGCGGCCCGGCGAGACCACGTTCGACGAGGTCCTCAAGCTCTGCGGGCCGGACTACGAAGACGAGCAGCAGCAGCTCGCCGGCGAAGTACGGCGCACCCTGACGTATCGGGGCCGGCGCCTCGTGCCGGAATCGACCCGGCGCTTCGGCCTGATCTCGCACGTGCGGCGCTGGGATCTCGAGATCCACGAAGTCGAGGTCGAGCTGCGGAACGACCGCGTGGCGGACGTCCAGGCGCGCATCCGGCGGGCGCGCTGGGTGCCCGCCCAGGCTTGACAGCGCCGGGACGCGTGTCCAGACTTCTCGCTACTACGGAGGGCCTCCCATGGCGTATCAGGCGATCCGCGTCGAAAAGCTTACCCCGATCATCGGCGCCGAAGTCCGCGGCGTGGACCTGTCACAGCCGCTCGACGAGCGCACATCCAAGGAGATCCACGAGGCGCTCACCGACAACCAGGTGATCTTCTTCCGCGACCAGCACCTCACCACCGAGCAGCACAAGGCGTTCGGCCGCCTGTTCGGCGAGCTCGTCGTGCACCCGGCGGCGCCGTCGCTCGTCGACGGCCATCCCGAGATCCTCGTCATCCACGCGGACGAGAAGTCCAAGCACGTCGCGGGCGAAGAGTGGCACACGGACGTCTCGTGCGATCCCACGCCCCCGATGGGGAGCATCCTCTACATGCACGAGCTGCCGCCGGTGGGCGGGGACACGCTGTTCGCCAGCATGTACGCCGCGTACGACGGGCTGTCCGAGCCGATGAAGCGCTTCCTCGAGCCGCTCACCGCGATCCACGACGGCGAGCACGTCTATCGCGGCCGGTACGGCATCGACGAGAAAGGCAAGGTCTACCCGAAGGCGGAGCATCCCGTCATCCGCACGCATCCGGTGTCGGGCAAGAAGGCGCTCTACGTGAACCGCGGCTTCACCACGCGCATCGTGCAGCTGAAGAAGCCGGAGAGCGCGGCACTCCTGCAATTCCTCTATCAACACGTGGAGACGCCGGAGTTCCAGTGCCGCTTCCGCTGGCAGGTGAACTCCGTGGCGTTCTGGGACAACCGCTGCGTCCAGCATCACGCGATGTGGGACTACTTTCCGCAGCGCCGCCACGGGCATCGCGTGACCATCAAGGGCGACACGCCGTTTTATCGGAGCTGAGATGGATTTCGAGTACTCGCCCGAGCAGGAAGCCTTCCGCAAGGAGTTCCGCGGCTGGCTCGAAGCCAACCTTCCACCCGATCTCTGCCTCGACGATGCGGCCGACGACCGCGTCGCGTCCGATCGCGAGACGTTCGAGCGGCGGCGCCTCTGGCAGAAGACGATGCACGCGGCGGGCTGGGTCGGCATCAGCTGGCCGAAGGAATACGGCGGGCGCGGCGCGACGCTGATCGAGCGCGTGATCTGGGAAGAGGAGTACACGGCGGCGCGGGCGCCGGTGTTGCCCGCCAACATGGGGCTGAGCCTCGTCGGCCCGACCGTCATCGCCTGGGGTACGGACGAGCAGCGCCGGCGGTACCTGCCCAGGATCTTGAATGCCGACGAAGTGTGGGCGCAGGGTTTCTCCGAGCCGAACGCCGGCTCCGACCTCGCGAACCTCCAGACGAAGGCGGTCGACAAGGGCGATCACTTTCTCGTCAACGGCCAGAAGGTGTGGACCTCGGGCGCGCAGTACGCGCACTGGATCCTCCTGCTCACGCGCACCGACCCGGAGGCGCCGAAGCACAAGGGTATCAGCGCGCTCCTCGTGGATCTCGAATCGCCGGGCATCACGGTGCGCCCGCTCGTTCTCGCCACCGGCCACCAGCACTTCAACGAAGTCTTCTTCGAGGACGTGAAGGTCCCGAAAGCAAACCTCCTCGGGCCGCTGAACCAGGGCTGGAAGGTGTCGACGACGACGCTGATGCACGAGCGCCATTCGGCGGGCGGGCGCAACAACGTCGCGCAGGTCGCGCGCCTGATCGCGCTCGCGAAGGCGCTCGCGCACGACGGGCGGCCGGCCTGGGACGATCCGGTGATCCGCCAGAAGCTGAGCCAGCTCGCCATCGACTGCGAGGCCTTCAAGTACACGCGCCTGCGCGGCCTGACGCGTCAGCTTCGCGGCGAGCCCCCGGGGCCCGAAGGCTCGATCCTCAAGCTCACCGGCTCCGAGCTGGGTCTCCGGATCGCCGAGGTCGCCGGCGATCTTCTCGGCATGCACGCGCTCGTCAACGCGCCGTCCGACGCCGTGCCCGACGCACCGCGCTGGTTCAATCGCATCATCGCCGCGCGCCAATACACGATCTCGGCGGGCACGAGCGAGATTCAGCGCAACATCATCGGCGAGCGCGTCCTCGGTCTGCCGAAAGGCTGAGCGCGACGGGTGGCGGGCGGCTCGCGGCGGGCGGGCGCGGCCCGGTGGTCGGCCGCTTCAAGCTCAACGAAGACG
>JBGOTH010000614.1:0-2698 GCA_041476345.1 Methylomirabilia bacterium | reverse complement strand
CTTGGGCACGATCCACCCGGCGCCCGTCGCGCTCGAGTACAAGGGGAGGAAGGCGGGCCACGGCTCCGTGAGGCGGAACCGGACGCGCGTCGGGCTCGGACTCTCGACCGCCACCACCCGCTCCTTGAACGTCTTGCTCGCGGCGCCCCGGTAGCGCTCGAACGAGAATTTGACGTCCTCCGCGGTGACCGGATCGCCGTTGTGAAATCTGGTTCCCTTGCGCAGGACGAACTCGTACGCGAGCCCGTCCGCCGAGCGTGTCCACGACTCGGCCAAGCTGGGCGCCAACGGGTTGCCGGGCAGCGGCTTCACCATCGCGTCGTGCAGCGCGTACATGACCATGAACGGCGTCACGATCCCCGTGGTCTCTGCAGGATCGAACCACGTGGGGGCGAGGGAGATGTGAATCCCCCAGATCATCTGGCCTTCCGGCGCCGCCGCCGCCCGTACCACACCGCCGGCCAGGATCGTCAGAACGACCATCGCCGTGGCGATGCCGCGGATTCCTCTCATGGTGATCGCCTCCCCGGCGTCGAACACCGGTTTCGTTGAGCGCGAGGCCATCCGTTCCTATCAGGGCGCCGGGATCACGCCCACAAGATCGGCACTCGGCGAGTTTCCGGACCCCGGTTTCAGCACGACAGTCTCGCCCTGGATCGGCAGGAACCCGAGCAGCGCCCGAACGGTAAAGGCGTGAGTCACGAGCACGAGTGTGCCCGGTCCGCGCCAGGCGGCCACGATCTCCTTCAACTCGCGGAGCCGCACAGAGACACTCGGCTTCATGTCCGGGACGAGGGCCCACGAAATCTCGACAGGACCGACAGCCATCAGGCGGGCCGTGTCCAGACAGCGGCACCAGGGTGAGGACAGGATCCGGTCCACGCGCACGCCGTGGTTGCGGAACGCCTCGCCAAGCGCCCGGGCTTGTTCGCGCCCGAGTTCATCCAAGTTCCGTTGCGTCTTGCAGTCGTCGATCTTGAAGCCCGGCGGGTCACCGCCGTAGCCGGGCGGCGCGTTGCCGTGGCGAATCAATGCAACAAGGCCGCCCTTGACGAGCGGGGCCCAGGCGTCCTTGGAGTCGTCAGCGACCACCGCCGGCGTGATGACGAACGACATCGCAAGAGCGCCGAGAGCGACGCGACCTAGCCGGCTCAAAACGCGCGATCTGCCTCGTGAGGCCGGGTGACTTTGGTGCGTCATGGCACGGTCGGTTTCTTGTGTCGCAAGTCCGCGATGACGTCGTCGACAGTCGCGGCATCCACGCTGAGGCAAAAATGGTCCATGCCGTTGGGATTCTCGTTGCCGGACGAAACGAAGTCGGGATGGGAGAAGACGTTGTCAAGGGGCGCCGGCCGCAGCATGAGCAATCCTCCTTGGACAGTGTGACGTAGAAACGCGGCATTCGGCGTCCCCAGCGAGCCGAGGTCAGGCATGCGCGGACCACCAAGCAAGAAAGAGCGTAGCCACCACGCCCGCCGCCACGAGCGACCACACAATCCGCTCCTGGAGCCTCACGAAGCCATAACATTTGCCGCACACGCGACCGCGCCACACGGCGAATGGTCCGCCTGAAATTGGAATGCGACCGCCTGGTTCGACCAGGACGGCCCCGCATCTGGCGCATCGGTCATTCTGATTCAAGCGTTCCGCTCGTTTGCGGCGACGAGGATCAGCGAAAAACAACACGGCGGTGGCCGTCACGATGACCAACGTTGCCCAAGGACCCGGTGCGCTTCGTGGCATAGCAACGCTTCACTCGCCTTTCAGCGCGACGCTCGCCGATCGCTTCGCGGCGACGATCAGCGCGGCGAGCGGAGTCGCTTCCTCCTCAGATCACTCCTCGCTTCGTGAGATCCGCGATCTGGTCCTTCGTATAGCCGATCGACGTGAGGATGTCGTCGTTCGCTGCCCCGAGCTCCGGTGCCGGGCCGCGGATCGGATTGCGCGTGTCGCCCCACGACACGGGGTGCCCGAGGATCGTGAGGTCGCCGAGCACCGGTGATTTCACCGGTTGCGCCATCTTCAGGTGCTGCACCTGCGGGTCCGCGAACGACTCGTTGATCTTGTAGATCGGGCCGCACGGCACGCCGGCGTCGTTGAGGAGCGCGATCCACTCCGCGCTGGGTTTCTTGCGCGTCACCGGCATCAGGACTTCCATCAGTGTGTCGCGATTCTTCGAGCGCGCTTTCGACGTGGAGAAGCGCTCGTCGGTCAGCAGGTCCGGGCGCTCGATCGCCTTGCAGAAGCGGTCGTAGAGGTCTTCGCCCGACGCGGCGATGTTGATGTGGCCGTCCTTCGTCTCGAAGACGCCCGTAGGGATGCCCGTCGGATGATTGTTGCCGGCCTGCGGCGCCACTTCGCCGCTCATCAGCCAGCGCGACGCCTGGAAGTCGAGCATCGACAGCATCGCTTCGAGCAGAGATGTGTGGACCCACTTGCCCTGGCCGGTGATCTCACGCTCGAGCAGCGCCACGAGCACGCCTTGCGCGAGGAAGATTCCGGCGCACAGGTCGGCGATGGGAATGCCGACGCGCACCGGCCCCTGTCCGGGGATGCCGGTGATCGACATCAACCCGCCCATGCCCTGCGCGATCTGGTCGACGCCCGGGCGATCGCGATACGGTCCGCTCTGCCCGAAGCCGGAGATGCTCGCGTAGATCAAGCGGGGGTTGAGCGGGCGCAGGGTTTCGTAGTCGAT
>JBGOTH010000613.1:0-2707 GCA_041476345.1 Methylomirabilia bacterium | reverse complement strand
CGCGCCGAGGGCCGTACGATCGGCATCGGGCTCGCGATGTTCGTCGAGGATACCGGGCTCGGACCCTACGAAGGCATCCGGGTGCGCGTCGATCGCGGCGGGCAGGTGTTCGTCTTCTCCGGCGCGTCGAGCCAAGGGCAGTCGCACGAGACCACCCTGGCGCAGATCGTCGCGGACGGGTTGTCGGTGCCGCTCGAGCAGGTGACGGTCGTGCCCGGCGACACGGCGGGACTACCGTACGGCGTCGGCACCTTCGCGAGTCGCATCGCCGTGCTCGCGGGCACGTCGGCGGCGAAGGCCGCCGCGGATGTGCGGGCCAAGGCGCTGACCATCGCGGCCGGCCAGCTCGAGGTCGACGTCGACGACCTCGTCATCGACGACGGTCTGATCGCCGTGCGTGGCATGCCGCAGCGCGGGCTCTCGCTGCAGGACGTCGCGACGATCGCGTCCACGCCACGCCCCGGATTCGCGCTGCCGGGCGGTATGGATCCCGGGCTCGAAGCGTCCGCGTATGTCCCGGTGTCACAGTCGACGTATTCGAGCGGCGCGCACGCGGCCGTGGTCGAGCTCGACCGAGCGACGGGCGCGGTAACGGTTCTCCGCTACGTCGTCGTCGACGACTGCGGGACGATGATCAATCCGATGGTCGTCGAAGGCCAGGTGCACGGCGGCGTCGCGCACGGCATCGGCAACGCGTTGCTGGAGGAAGTCGTCTACGACGACGCCGGCCAGCTCATGACGGGCACCCTGATGGACTATGCCCTGCCGCGCGCGGGTGACTTGCCGAGCTTCGAAGTCGGCCACGTGGTCACACCGTCGCCGCTGAATCCGCTCGGCGTGAAGGGCGCGGGTGAGGGCGGCACGCTCCCCGCGCCGGCCGCGATCGCGAACGCCATCGCCGATGCGCTCCGGCCGCTTGCCGTCAACATCACGGAGATGCCACTGACGCGCGAGCGACTCTGGCGCCGGATCCGCGCCGCCGCCAGCCCTTAGCGCCCGACCGCGCGGCGGACCTGCTCGACAATCTCCGCGTCATTACCGGCGAGATCCACGGGGGCCGGCAGCGGCGGCGGATCGTTCTTGATGCCGGCGCCGGTGAAGACCATCACGATCTCGGCATCCGGCGTCACGGTCCGCTCGTCGCGCATCCGCTGGAGCGCCGCCACGAGGGCCGCCGACTCGGGCGCCGTCCAGATCCCTTCGACGCGAGCGACGAGGCGCTGCGCGTCCTTGATCTCGGACTCGCTCACCGCGGCCGCCCCGCCGCCGCTGTCACGCAGGATCTTCAGCATCTGGCGCCCGGCAAACGGCGACGGTACGCGAAGCCCCGCGGCGTGCGTCGTCGGGTTCTCCCAGGCGCTCGTGTTGTCGTCCTTCTCGCGGAACGCCTTCACGACGGGCGCGCACCCGTCGGCCTGGACCGCGAAGAAGCGCGGAGGCTCGCCGCCGATCCACTTCATCTCCAGCAATTCTTCGTAGCCCTTCGGAATGCCGACGAGGCCGGTGCCGCCGCCCGTCGGATAGAGCAAGACGTCCGGCATGCGCCACTCGAGCTGCTCGGCCAGCTCGAGGCCCATGGTCTTCTTACCTTCGAGCCGGTACGGCTCCTTGAGCGTCGAGAGATCGAACCACTTCAGGAGCGGCGCGACCTTCGCCACGATCTTGCCCGCCGTCGCAATGGAGCCTTCGATGGTGAACACGTGCGCGCCGGCAATAGCGGCTTCCGCGATCGCCGCCGGCGGCGTATCGCGCGGGACGATGACCACGCACGGCAGGCCTGCGCGCGCGGCGTACACGGCGGCGGCGCCACCGGCGTTGCCGGCGGACGGAATCACGAAGCCAGTGGCGCCGAGCGTGCGCGCGCGCGTGATCGCCATTCCGAGCCCGCGTGCCTTGAACGACCCGGTAGGATTCTGGCCCTCGTCCTTCGCCCAGAGACGCCCGAGGCCGAGATGCGCGGCGAGCCGCGGCAGCGGCAGCAGCGGCGTTCCGCCTTCTCCGAGCGTGACGGGCGCTTCACCGTCGTCGAGCGGCGTCAGCTCGCGGAAGCGATACATCCCCGGCGGCCGCGACGCGAGCGCGGCCTTGCTGACCGACGCTGCCACGCGCGGCAAGTCGTAACGGACGGCGAGCATCTGCCCGCACTTCTCGCACACGCTCAGCGGGCGCCGATGATCGTGCGCGGCGCCGCAAACCGTGCACTCGGCGTGGGAGACGAAGCTCACGAAGGCTTGGCGATCCGGTTGGCGAGAATGCCGATCTTCTCGACTTCCGCCTCCATCTTGTCGCCCGCCTTCAGGAACTTGCCGAGCGCGGCGCCGACGCCCTCCGGCGTGCCGGTGGCGATGACGTCGCCGGGCAGGATCGTGAAGCCCTGCGAGAGCACGCTGATGCACTCGTCGACCGGGAAGATCATCCTGGACGTGTGGCTCGACTGCCGCGTCTCGCCGTTGATCCGCATCGCCAGCGCCAGCGCCTGGGGATCCGGAATCTCGTCCGCGGTCACGAGCACGGGCCCCATCGGGCAGAACGTGTCGAGCGACTTGCCGTGGAACCACTGCTGGTGGCGCTTCTGGAGGTCGCGCGCGGTCACGTCGTTGATGATCGTGTAGCCGAACACGTGCGACAACGCCTGCTCGCGCGGGACGTCCTTGCCCGCCGTGCCGATGATCACCGTCAGCTCGACCTCGTAGTCGAGCTCCTTGGT
>JBGOTH010000612.1:0-2709 GCA_041476345.1 Methylomirabilia bacterium | reverse complement strand
GGATGCCGAGACGAAGGCGGAGATCGAGGACCTGGTCTGCGAGCACTCGCAGATCTACTCGCGGATGCAGCTCGGCTTCACGGACTTCACCGACGAGGAGCGCGCGCGCTTCAAGCCGGTGCGCCAGCGCCTGGTGCGCACGCATCCGTCGACGGGACGCAAGTCGATTTACCTCGCGTCGCACGCGGGCGGGATCGAGGGCCGGCCGCAGCCGGAGGCGATCGCGTTCCTGAAGGACCTCATCGAGCACGCCACTCAGCGCCAGTTCGTCTACGCGCACAAGTGGACGGTCGGCGACCTCGTGATGTGGGACAACCGCCGCACGATGCACCGGGCCCGCCCGTTCCCGGCGCACGAGCCGCGCGACATGCGTCGCACGACGCTCGTCGGCACGCCGACGGTGGCCCAGCCCGTCTGACTACTCGAGCCCGTACAGCGTGACGTCGATCTCGCGGACGTCGCGGGTCGTTCCCTGCCACTGGATGAGAATGGGGCTCTGATAGACGCCTTCCACGGGCCCCGGGCGGCCGTCGGCGCGTTCCGCCACGAGCAGGCTGATCGATCGCCGAACCCGGAACATCCGCGAGGCCGGCACGGTCAGCGCGCGGGCGAGCACCTTCTCGAAGAACGATCCGTGCAATCCCAGCGTGTCGAGACCTGAGTTGAGCACGTGGACGAGGTCGTACCGGGCGTAGCCGAGCGCCTTGCCGGGGACGGCGCGGGGGTTCGCGCGCGCGGCCTGGTACTGCGCGGCCATGAACTGCAGCGGGTTCCGCAGCACGGCGGCCAGGTCGTGCTTCATGAGGAGCGTCTCGAACTCGTTGACGGTCAGCGTGGCGTCGCGCTCGCCGCGTCCGAGCGCGATCTGCAGCCGGCCTTTGCCGACCCCGGCCCGCGCCACGAACTCTGAAAGCTGGTCGTACACGCCGAGCTTCGGGTCCTTGAGGTTGATGGAATCGATGGGGTGGCCGGACAGGGGCACGCGGAGTCGCATCCGTCCGGCGATCGCCTCGCGGTGGAAGCCGATCACGCGCGTTCGGCGCCGGCGGGCCCGACCTTCACTGACGCCGTCCAGATCGACGAAGTAGACGGGCTCGTCGGCGCTGTTGGTGTGGATCACGCACGGTCGCAGGCCGCCGGCGATGAAGGCGAGATGCGAATCGCCGTTCCGCGGCTCGACGGCGCGCTGAGCGCAGTCGAGATCCTCGCGATGCGCCACCCGATCGTGGGCGTAGCCCGCGCCCTCCGGGAAGAGGTGGCGCAGGGTGTCGATGTAGCTCGAGACTCGCCCCGCGCCGAGAGTTACGTTGAGGCTGCTGCGATCCAGGAAGCCGGCCGTCGTGTGCGCCGACCAGTACAGGCAGCGGGGATACGACGCGAGGCCGTCGCCGTGCTCGAGCATGAACTGCGATCGCAGATCGACTACGTCGAAGCGCGCCTGGGCGGACAGTTCGAGGGCCAGATCGAGCGGCGGGGGAGGCATCCGCACCTACAATAACCTTTTCGAGCGCCGTGTGTCGCCTTGCCCCGAGGCGTGCCCTGCGCTAGCTTCTCCGCATGAAGTTCGGTCTTTTCTTCCAGGCGCCGGAAGCGGACGGGCAGACGCACGCCCAGCGCTACACGGAGATGTTCGATCTCATCGCGCTCGCCGAAGAGCTCGGCTTCGACGTCGCGTGGCTGGCGGAGCTGCACTTCGGCGGCGCGTTCTCGCTGCTCGCGAATCCGCTGATGATGGTGCCGGTGATCGCAGAGCGCACGAAGCGCATCCGCATCGGTACGGCCGTCTCCCTGCTGCCGCTCCAGCACCCGCTGAGCTTCGCGGAGCAGGCGGCGACGGCGGACGTCCTGTCGGGCGGACGTCTGGAGTTCGGCGTCGGCCGCGGCTCGATCCCGAGCCAGTTCCACGGTTTCAAGATCGACGTGGCGGAGAACCGCGCGCGCTTCGACGAGGCGCTCGCGATCATCCGCCTCGCGTGGACGCGGGAGCGCTTCAGTTACAACGGGGCCTTCCACCAGATCGAAGAGATCTCCGTCGTGCCGCGGCCGGCGCAGAAGCCGCACCCGCCGATCCGCGTCGCCGTCCACTCCGCGGAGAGCTTCGCGCACATCGGGGACACGGGGCTCCCCATCTATTCAGGAACGACCACCACGCCGCTGCCGCAGCTGCGGGAGTACATGGCGCTCTATCGCGAGCATCTGACCGCCGCGGGCCACCCGTGGCAGCCCGATCAGATGGCCCTGATGCTGCCGGTGTACATCGGGGACCGCGAGGCCATGCGGCCCGGCGTGCTTCGGTACTACAAGAATCTCCGGACGATCTTTTCGCAGATTCCCGATTCCTACGGCGAGCACCTGCCGCGCCTCAGGATGATCGAAGAGAACGTGGCCAACCTGCCGTTCGAGAAGTTCTGCCGCGATCAGGGCGTGTTCGGCGACGAGGCGGAAGTGATCGACCGGCTGCAGGCCGCCCGCGACGACTTCGGGCTCTCGCAGATCATCGCGTGGTTCGATCAGGGCAGCATGCTGCCGCGCGCCGACGTCGAGCGCACGATGCGCCGGTTCGCGGACAAGGTCATGCCGAAGCTCGCGTCGGTGGGGCCGCCGGCCGGGTGGCGGGCTGCCCCCCCCCAACCCCCCCGCCACGCCCGGTGTGCTGGTGGCCCCGCCTGCCCCCCGGCGGTCGACACGCCCCCGGCAAGACGCCCATTT
>JBGOTH010000611.1:0-2715 GCA_041476345.1 Methylomirabilia bacterium | reverse complement strand
GATCACACGGCGACGGTGCCCGTCATCGAGGTGTTGGCACCCCACTTCCCCGATCTCGTCGTCCTACAGCTCGACGCTCACCCCGATCTCCGCGAGGAGTTCCTGGGCGAGCGCTACAACTACGCCTCGGCCATGGCCCGGGTCATGGACACCGTCCCGCCTGAGCGCGTCTACCAGGTCGGCATCAGGGCGGGCGCGCGCGAGGAATACCAACGTCGCCGGCCCCGGTTCTTCCCGGGCTTCGCCGGCGCGCCGCTCGAGGCCGTCCGCGGGATCCTCGCCGAGATCGGTGACCGGCCGCTCTACGTCACGATCGACGTCGACGTCCTCGACCCGAGCGAGGCGCCGGGCACGGGATCGCCGGAGCCGTGCGGGATCCGGGCCTCGGAGCTGATCGCGATCGTCCACCTCCTGGCGCGGTGCCGGGTCATCGGGGGGGACCTCGTGGAAGTCGCCCACGCGTGGGATTCGAGCGGTCGCACCGGGATCACGGCCTCGTGGGTGATCCGCGAGGCAATGCTCGCGTGGTGGGGACGATGAGCCAGTACGGAGCACCCCGCCTCTACGAGGTCGCGTTCGACATGAACCGGAAAAGCGAAGTGGACTTCCTCGTCCACTGCTTCAAGCGTTACGCCAAGCGGCCCGTGCGCCGCGTGCTCGACATCGCCTGCGGCACCGGCCCTCACCTCACCCGGCTTGCCGACCGCGGCTACGCGATGGCCGGGCTCGACCTGTCGCCAGCCAACATCGACTTCCTCCGGGAGCGACTCGCCGCCAAGGGCCAGCGTGCCGACCTCGTCGTGGGGGACATGACCGACTTCCGTCTGAAGCAGCCCGTCGACGCGGCGCTCTGCATGCAGGATTCGCAAGGGCATCTGCTCACCAACGACGAGCTGATCGCGCACCTGCGCATGGTGGCGCGCGGGCTCAGACGCGGCGGCCTCTACATCTTCGACCGCTACATGGTGTCGTCGTGGACGGACCCGGCGCGGGCGTGGTCGTGGTCACGCCGCCGGGGACGCCTGATCGTGCGGACGTCGTTCTCCGCCCTTCACAACGTGAACCCCGTCAGCCAGATCTTCCGCGAACAGATGACGCTCGAGGCCGTCGAGAACGGCACGCGCCGTGTCTATCGCCAGACCCACCTCTCGCGGATGGTGTTTCCCCAGGAGCTCCGCGCCCTCGTGGAGCTGGCCGGCGGCTTCGAGTTCGTCCAGTGGTTCTACGGCTTCAAGCCGCACTTGCTGCTCGATCGCGCGCGCCATCCGCTGTTGATGGTCGTCGTCCTCCGGAAGAAATAGCGGACCATGCTCGACGGCACCTGGTACTGCGACGGCTGGGACGCGAATCTCAAAATCCTCCACCGCGTCCGTGCCACGCTCTTCGACGAGGCATCGGACTACCAGCGCGTCCAGGTGGTCGATACGCTGGGCTTCGGGCGCATGCTCGTCATCGACGGCCTGCCCCAAGCCGCCGAGGCGGACGAAGGCGTTTACGCGCGGGCTTTCACCTGGCCGCCGCTCTTAGCCCTGAGCGGAGACCCGCGCGTCCTCATTACCGGCGGCGGCGACGGCCACGTCGCGCGCGAGGCGCTGCGGTTTCCCGACGTCTCCCGCGTGGTCGTGTGTGACCTCGATCCACTCGTGACGAAGGTCACGCGCGACCTGATGCCGTTCCTCTGGGGCGACGCGCCGGGAGATCGGCGCCTGGAAGTTCGGCACGAAGACGCGTTCGCCTACCTGGCGTCGCTCGCCCCCGGTTCGTTCGACGTAGTGATCTCCGACATCACAGACCCTTCGGGCGTAGGCAGCGCCTCGCACCACCTGTACTCGGACGAGTACGTACGACGGATCACGCGGGTGCTCGCTCCGGGCGGCGTGTGTGTCGCGCAGGCGCAGGAATTGTCCGTGAAGGACGCGTCGTATCACGCTCGCCTGCGCGGCTTGCTGAGCCGGGGCTTCGCACATACGCGCTCGGCGGCGGTCTACATTCCGTCATTCGGTTACCCCGAGGGCTTCGTCTACGCCTCCGAAGATGCCGCGGCGCTCACCGTCCCGGCCACCGTCGTCACCGAGCGCCTGCGCGCAGCGGGCCTCGCCGACGACCCGCTCTTCGACGCAGCCGTCTACGAAGCGATGTTCGTCCTGCCGCCGATACGGCGCGGGCACCCGGGCTAGCGCGGCTATTTGAAGCCGCGGGCACCCGGGCTTCGCCTCGCCCGCTCGGGTGCCTCGACTAGACTGATGGCATGGCGCTTCCAGTGCTTCGGCTGAAGCGGGGGCACGACCGTGCGCACACCCATCCCTGGATCTTCAAAGGTGACGTCGCGAGCGTCTCCGATGTAGCGCCCGGCGACGCGGTCACCGTCGTCGAATCTTCCGGGCGCTTCGTCGGCCGCGGATTCTACAATCCGAGGCCGGCGCTCTGTTGCCGGGTCCTCACGCGTCGCGACGAGCCGATCGACTCTGCTTTCTTCATGCGGCGCGTGGCGGGCGCGGTTGCTGTCCGGGCCATCTCTGGAACCCCCTCGACGCTCGGGCGCCTCGTGTGGAGCGAAGCCGACGGCCTGCCGGGGCTCGTCGTGGACCGCTACGGCGACGTCATCGCCGTGCAGTGCCTCACGCTGGGAATGGCGCGCCAGCGAGCGTCGGTGGTAGCCGCCCTGCGCGCCGCGGTCGGAGACCTTCCGGTGTTCAACGCGGACGATCTCGTCGG
>JBGOTH010000610.1:0-2715 GCA_041476345.1 Methylomirabilia bacterium | reverse complement strand
CTCGCGGACGCCGACATTCCGGCGTTCCCGGCGTACGGTCTCACCGTCGCCGAGCCGCCGGATCTCTCGAAGATGCCGGAGGCGAACCGCCGCCGCTATCTCACCTATCAGAAGATGAAGGAGATCGCCGAGCGCGCGTAGATGACATTCGACAAGGCATCGGACTTCGGGAAGAACTAGCGCTTCTGGTAGTCGCCCTCAGAGACTCGCGTGATTTCGTGCATGGTCACCCATACGATCTCCTGATCAAAGACTTCCTGACAATGTCGCTTTAGATGCTCAAGGTAGTATGCCAGCGCGCGCGACGTCATGAGCGCGAGGGAATCACCAATCAGCATGACGTTGGCATCCAGCTCCGTCATCCCTTTACGTTCGTTGATCCACCAACCATTCCACACGTGGGGTTGCCAAGAGCTGACTGTTGCGCCTTCACAGAATTTGACGAAATCCGTGACTACATCGTTGAGAAGCAGGAATTGCGGCAGCGTTTCCGGGGCCGGAAGCAGAATCGTGATTCTGCTTCGGACCTCGGGCATCTCTAGCGGAGGTGTGTCTTAGCCAAGTTCCAGAGAGTGCTTTCGACCTCACTGACAGGCGGCGATGGGGGGCGTTTACCCTGTCCACCACGGACAATCCGGGTGACCTCGGCAGACGAAGCCAGCTTCTTCAGTTCTTCAGTCATTGCGTTGTAGTGCTTTTCCAGCATCACGATGCCGTGGAATCCATTCATCGTGAAAGGAAGGTCCGTTTTGTTCAGCGCAACGCAGAAACCACCGAAGTCCTCGCGTCGGGAGAACCTGATGAGTACGCGACGCTTCGATTCCATGAACCCCCCCGTTTCGTTAAGAAGTAAGCAACTCAAGGGCCAACATTAGCGTTCCCGCCGGCCCTTCTCCTAGTTTCGCGAGTTATCGTACTTTTGGGAGGGGAGCGCAAGGGGAGAGTATCGTTTTCACTCACCCGATTTGTGCATACCGGCGGTGCAATTTGCCTAGTAGCGCAGCGATTGCGTTCCTCTCAGTCGCGTTTCTGAGCGTCGGCCCCCGAGCCACCGGCCCGCCGCGCTTCGCGTTCGCGGTAAGCACTACTTCTTCGGCGCGGATGCAGGCGGCGCGGCGCCGCTGTCCTTCACCACTTCGAGCAGCTCCACCTCGAACACCAGCGTCGCGCCCGGCTTGATGCGCGGCGGCATGCCGCGCCCCCCGTAGGCGATCGACGCGGGGCACACGAGGCGGCTCTTGCCGCCCACCTTCATCTGCTGCACACCTTCCGTCCAGCACGGGATCACCTGATTCAGGGGAAACATCGCCGGCTCGCCGCGCTGCACCGAGCTGTCGAAGACCGAGCCGTCCGTGAGCATGCCGTGATAGTGG
The DNA here is from genome assembly GCA_041476345.1 of Methylomirabilia bacterium. Lineage (GTDB taxonomy): Bacteria > Methylomirabilota > Methylomirabilia > Rokubacteriales > CSP1-6 > VGLJ01. Next base: position 1,342 of record JBGOTH010000610.1, on the reverse strand, counting down.
ACCTTCACCCTGTCGGTGGCCGCCGGGGTTGCGCCGGTGCCCGCCTTGAGCGTGGTGATCACAAGCCCGGAGGCCGTCTTCTTCGCGCCCGATTCGCCGGCGGCCTTGGCGACATACGCCTCGCCGGCCTTCTTCTCGGCGGCGGTCAGCGCGTCCATGCGCGTCTTCTGAAGGGCCTGGATCTTCGGCCCGTACGCCTGCAAGTCCACCTTCTTCGACTTGCCGAGGGCACCGTCGGCCAGGCCCTGCTGGACCATCTTGAGCTCGGCCTCGCTCAGCACGAACCACGACAGGTTCTGGCTGACGGCGACCCCGATCGCGTAGAGGACCTTTTCGTCCTCCGTGCTCGGATCGGCGGCGAACGCGGGAACGAAACTCGCCAGGAGTGCGGCGAAGACGCAGGCGACGATGGCTTTCATGGATGACCTCCGTCGCCCATTTTACGCCGCCGGGCTGCGATACCATAAAGACATGAGCCACGACCACCACGATCACGACCACGATCCCGACCACCCCGGCGAGCACGGCGCGCCGCTCGAGGGGCCCGCGTTGCGCGTGAAGGCCCTGGAGTCGCTCCTCGTCGACAAGGGTCTCGTCGATCCGGCCGCGCTCGATCAGATCATCGACCGCTACGAGACGAAGGTGGGGCCGCGCAACGGCGCGCGCGTCGTCGCGAAAGCGTGGAGCGATCCCGCCTACAAGCGCCGGCTGCTCGACGACACCTCCGCCGCCATGGCCGAGTTCGGCTACACGGGCCGGCAGGGCGAGAACATGGTGGTGGTCGAGAACACGCCGACCGTCCACAACATGGTCGTGTGCACGCTCTGCTCCTGCTACCCGTGGCCGGTGCTCGGCCTCCCGCCCGTCTGGTACAAGTCGGCGCCGTACCGATCGCGTGCGGTCATCGATCCGCGCGGCGTGCTGAAAGAGTTCGGCGTGACCATGCCCGAAAGCGTCGAGGTGCGCGTGTGGGACTCGACCGCGGAGCTGCGCTACCTCGTGCTTCCGATGCGGCCCGCGGGCACGGACGGGATGAGCGAAGAGCAGCTGGCCGATCTCGTGACGCGTGACTCGATGATCGGCACCGGCGTCCTGACGAGCCCGGGGCGATGAACGGCGCACACGACCTCGGCGGCATGCACGGCTTCGGCCCCGTGGAGGCGGAGCCGAACGAGCCGGTCTTCCACCGCGAGTGGGAACGCCGTGTCTTCGGCGTCACGGTCTCGACCGGATTTCTCGGCAAGTGGAACATCGACATGTCGCGCCATTCCCGCGAGCGGATGCCGCCCGCCGAATACCTGGCGACGAGCTACTACGAGCACTGGCTCTGGGGTCTCGAGCG
>JBGOTH010000609.1:0-2719 GCA_041476345.1 Methylomirabilia bacterium | reverse complement strand
TCCGAAGGCGATCGCGAAGAGTTGCGTGCTCGGGATCAGGGCCGCGGTGGCTTCTTCCTCGTCACGGCGCGCGGCGCCCAGCACGACGTTGCCGACGTGCGCCCAGCACGTCCCGACGCCGACGCCGGCCAGCGCGATCGAAACGGCGATGACCGCCACGGGCCCGCGCGCGATGAAGAAAAACAGTCCGCCGAGTCCCGCGGCCATCACCACCGGCCCGAGGACGATGGCGGTTCGCACCTGGTGGCTCGCGACTCGCGCGGTGATCACGGCGGCGGCGGTCCACGCCAGCGACTGGCCGGCGTAGAAGTATCCCGCACCCGCCGGGCCGATGCCGTGGAGCATCTGGGCGAGCAACGGCAGGTACACGCTCGACGGACTTCCCGCCACCGCGAGCAGGAAGATGATCCAGAAGCACTTGCCCACCGGACGCGAGAACGACAGCATGCCGGACGGGAAGAGCCGGATCCGAGCGCGGCCGTCGAGAACGAGAGCGCAGGTGAGCGTCACCGCCATCGCGCTCACGAGCAGCCCTCGCGCCCCCGCGCCCGGCGTGTTGGCGACCGAGGCGAGACACAGGACCGCCGTGCAGATGAGGAGCAGGCGCCCGAAGGGCAGGCGCTCGTCGAGCCCAGCGGTACGCTGGCGAGGAGGCAGCAGGCGCCACGCGATCGCGCAGGTGATCGCGACGAGCGGAATCGTCGCCCAGAAGGACGCACGCCAGAGCCCGAGCTGCGCGAGCACGCCACCAACGAACGGGCCCGCGACCGCCGCGACACCCCACGCCACGGACACGGTGGCGAGCATGCGCGGCCACCGGTGTTCGGGGAACAGCGCGCGGATCATCGCGTGCACGACCGCGATCGTCATGCCGCCGCCGAGACCCTGGATGGACCGTCCCGTCACGATCACGCTCATGGCCGGCGCCGTCGCGCACACGACGCTGCCGATCACGAATCCCGCGCTCGCGACGACGAACGCCAGGCGCAGGCCGAGGCGGCGCGCGATGGCAGAGCTGGCGGCGCTCCCGACGATCGACGCGACGGCGTACGCGATCGTCGCCCACGCGTAGAGCGCGAGCCCGCCGATGTCCGCCACGACGGACGGCAACACGGTGGCGGTGATGAACGTGTTGAGAGCGGGGGCGAGGATCGCGAGGAGGACGACCGCCGCCGCGATCCGCATGGGGCGATTTACGCGAGCGCCCTCAACGCGCCCCGGGCGCGGTCGGCCCGCCCGCCACCATGCGCAGCTCGCGCCGCACACCCAGGTCGATGGCGCGACTCCGAAATTCTTCGATGATCGTGCGGTAGAGCTCCGCCTCCACGGCACCGACGTCGGCGCCCTTGACCCATGGCGCCACGGTGATCCGGATGCCGTTCTCGCCAAGGCCGCTCACGCCCACCAGCGGCGCGGGATCCTTCAGGACGCCCGTGGTGCGCGCGAGCACCTCGTGCGCGGCGCCGAGCGCTCCGGCGACGTCCTCGGAATGCGCCACGGTCACCAGGACCGCCAGCTGTCTGATCTGGCCGAAGTTGTGGAGGATCTCCCCGACGATCTTGCGATTCGGCACGATCACGCGCGACTTGTCGGCCTGCACGAGCACGGTGCTGGGCAGATCGACGTGGAACACTTCGCCCTCGACGCCGACCACTTTGATGTACTCACCGACGCGGAATGGCTTGGTCACGATGATCGTGAGCCCGGCGACGATGTTGCTGAGCACGCCCTGCAGCGCGAAGCCGACGCCGATGCCCGCCACGCCGATGCCGGCGATGAGCGGCGCGATCTGCACGCCGAACTTGTCGAGCGCGGCCACGCCCGCGAGCGCCAGCACGGCGACGCGGATCACGCGGACGAGGAGGATCCGCAGCGGCGGCTCCATCGCGCCTTTCCGCAGGCGGGTGTCGATGAGCGACGCGGTCCAGCGGGCGGCGATGAATCCGGCGACCAGGATGAGCACGGCGCCGAGCGCCTGAAGGCCGTAGCGGATGGCGATGTCTTCGATCAGCGTTTTGGGGGCCATGGGGGTCTCCTCCGCCCGGATTGTAGCCGCGATGCCGCGCCCGTAGAATGACGCTCGTATGCCCCGCAAGCGGACCCTCGGCGTCGCCGCGGCAATCGTGCTCGTCGTCGTGGTCACGGTTCTCCTCGTGTCCCTGCCGACGATCGCGCGCCGAACCGCGGTGACGCAGATCGCGAAGCTGACGGGCCGCGCCGTCAGCCTCGACCGCGTGGAAGTGAACGTCTTCACGGGCCGCGTCGGGCTGACGCGGTTCCGACTGGCCCAGCGCGGATCGAATGACCCGGCGCTGGAGCTGGACGGGCTCGAGGTGCGCGTGTCGATCCTGTCCTTGCTGACGAAGCACATTCGCGTGCCGAGCATCACGCTGACGGCGCCTCGCCTGTACGTGGCGCGCCTCACGCCGACGGAGTTCGACTTCTCCGACCTCCTGGCGCTCATTCCTCCCGCCGATCCGAACGCGAAGCCTTCGGGGCGCACGGTGTCGATCGCGCGCGTCGCCATCGTTCGCGGCGCTCTCGTCGCGCGCGACGCCGTGACGTCCACGCTGTGGAAGCTCGAGGACCTGAACGTCGACGGCGCCGATCTCAGCACGTTCGGCGGGCCGCCCGGTCGGCTCGCCGGGAGCGCGCGGCTCAACGGCGCGCCGCTCGGCGTCGAGGTGGGCTCGATCGATCTCGCGAAGGGCGTCATCGC
>JBGOTH010000608.1:0-2723 GCA_041476345.1 Methylomirabilia bacterium | reverse complement strand
GCGGTCCATCGGCGTGATGGACCCTTCCTGCAGCCCGGCGGCCATCAGGATGATCTTGAAGACCGAGCCCGGCGGATACTGCGCCTGGTTCACCCGGTTGAGCAGCGGGTGCTGCGGATCCCGCACGATCGACAGCCACGCGGCACGATCGATATTGCCGGTGAACTGATCGATAGCGAAAGCGGGCGTCGACACCAGCGCGAGCACGTCGCCGTTGCGCGGGTCCATCACGACGACGGCGCCGGCCTTGCCTTCCATCGCCTTCTCGGCGACTTCCTGGATGCGGCGGTCGATCGTGGTCACGACCTGCGCGCCGGGATGCGGCTCCGTCTGCTGGACGAGTCGGATCGCGCGCCCCATCGCGTCGACTTCGATACGCTCGCCGCCGTCCTCGCCGCGAAGGTACTTGTCGAGGAGACGCTCGAGGCCCGTCTGCCCGACCAGCTCGCCGCGACGATAGCGGCCCTGCTTCATCTGCTCGTCGCTCGCCTCGCGCACGTAGCCGAGGAGGTGGGCGGCGAAGCGGCTGGTCGGATACTCGCGCTGCGGCTCCACCTCGACGATGACGCCCGGGAGCTCGATCTTCCACTCCTCCACCTTCGCGACGTCGTCCATCGTGAGGCCGCGACGGATACGCACCGGCTGGAACGAGTCGGACGCGACGCGTCCCACCGCGTCCACGAGCTCCTGGTACGGCAGCCCGAGCAGCGTCGAGAGTCGTCCGAGGACCGCGTTACGATTGTCGAGCTCGCGCGGAATGATCGACAGCGTGAAGGCGGGGCGGTTGTCGACGAGCGGCACGCCGTTCCGGTCGAAGAGGATGCCGCGCGGGGCGGCGATCGGACGGACGCGGATGCGGTTCTTGTCGGAGGCGTCGAGGAAGCGTCCGCCCTCGAGGACTTGCAGGTACCAGAGCTGGCCGACGATGACGAGAAGGCCGAAGGTGACGACGGCGGCGATCGCGATGATGCGGCGCTGGCCGGGATCCCGTCGCCCCGGCGCGGGTCTGAGGCGCGGGTCGAAGCCGCGGCCCGGATTCACGACGCCCGTTCCTTGAGGGCGTCGCTCCACGCGAGCGCGAACACGAGTGCCGCACCGAGGAAGCCGTTGTAGAGCGCCTGCGGCAACACGACGTACGTCATCAGCTCGCCGAAGGGCGCCGGGAACCGGAAGAGCTGGAGGAGCGCGAACCGCGCCAGGGCTTCCGCGATCGTGAGGATGATCAGGCCCGGCACCTGCACGAGCGGCTGCGTCACCCGCAAGCGGCCGCCCGCCGCGCCGATCCCAAAGCCGACGAGCGCCTTCGTCAGCGCCTGCACCCCGATCAGCCCGCCGGCCGCCACGTCCTGCAGCAGCCCGGCCGCGAAGCCCGCCACGCAGCCGAACTCCGGTCCGCGTCTGAGGGCCAGCAGCACCACCATGATCAGCGGAATGTCGGGCGCGACGTCCGCGATACGCAGCGCGGGGGCGAGCGTCGCCTGGGCGAGGCCGCCGCCGAACACGGTGAGGACGAGGAGCGTGCGCACGGCTCAGCCGTCCGCCGGGAACGCCGACGCAACGTCACGTCGCGGGTCGCCCGTGACGAGCAGCACCTCGTCGACGCGCGCGAAGTCGACCACCGGGGTCAGCGCGGCGTAGTGGAACAACGCCGAGCCGCGATCGTCGATGGCGCGCACACGGCCGATGGGAATCCCGCGCGGGAACATGCCGCCCGCGCCGGATGTGACGATGAGGTCGCCGACCTGAATGCCGCCACCCCCACGCGCCAAGTACTTGAGGCGCACCGTGCCGCGCGGATCACCTTCGACGATGCCCGCGGTCCGCGTGCGGACGACGTGCGCGCCCACCGTGGACGCGGGGTCGGTCAGCACCTGGACGATGGACACGCCCCTCCGCACCTCGATCACGCGCCCGATCAGTCCGGCCGGCGCGATGACCGCGGTCAGCCGCACGACGTTGTCGCCGCGACCACGGTTGACGGTCAGCGAGCGCACCCACCCGCCCCATTCGCGCGCGATGACCTCGGCGCTCACGGTGGCGAGGGGCAGCCGTTCCTGGAGGGCGAGCAGGTGGCGCAGGCGCTCGTTTTCGGTCGACATCTCCGAGACCTGCAGGGACTCGACGCGCAGCCGCTGGTTCTCGTCGCGCAGCCGGCCGTTCTCCGCGCGAACGTCCTTCCAGTCCTGGTACGTCGACCACACGCTGAGGGCGGCGCGATTCACGCGCGCGAGCGCGCTCTGGATGGGAGTGGTGACGAGCGCCAGGGCGTCCGCCGCCGCCGTGACGTGTCCGCGCGTCTGGACGGTGAAGAGCAGCAGGCAAGCGACGACCACGGTGCCGAGCACGAGGACGCCACGCATCTTCACTCTTCACCAGCCTCTTTACGCCGGGATCGCTACCTTCTTCAGCAGATCGAGCTCGTCGAGCACCTTACCCGTACCGAGGGCCACGCAGGAGAGCGGATCCTCGCCGGCGGTTACCGGCAGATTCGTCTCCTGGCGCAGCAGATGATCCAGGCCGCGGAGCAGCGCGCCCCCGCCCGTGATGACGATGCCCTTGTCGACGATGTCGGCCGCGAGCTCGGGGGGCGTGCGCTCGAGACAGGTACGGACGGTCTCGACGATCGTCATCACCGGCTCGCGCAGCGCCTCGCGGATTTCCTCGTCCGTGATGACGATGGCCTTCGGAATTCCGTCGATGAGGTCGAGGCCCTTCACCTCCAT
>JBGOTH010000607.1:0-2732 GCA_041476345.1 Methylomirabilia bacterium | reverse complement strand
TGCTCGGTGCCAAGTACGCCCTGCCCGTCATGAAGAAGGCGCGGCGCGGCGTCTTCCTCATCACCGCCTCCACCGCCGCCATCCGCCCGCGGGGCGGGCACGTGTACGCCGCATCGAAGGGCGCGGTGGTGACGCTGGCCGGAAGCCTGGCGCTCGAAGCGGCGCCGCACGGTGTCCGCGTCGTGGCGATCGCGCCCGTCGCGACGGAGACGCCGATGCTCGCGCAGTTCATGGGCAAGCGCGGCATGGACGCGGACACGCTCGCGCGCACCGTCGCGACCGTCCCGCTCGGGCGGCTCAATCAACCGGACGACATCGCGCGCGTCGCGGTGTTCCTCGCGTCCGACGACGCCGCCATGATCACCGGCAGCTGCATCGAGGTGGACGGCGGGCGCTGCATCTGAGCGCGTGACCGAAAACCCGCTCCGGCACCCGCCGTTCAGGCAGGCCTGGTTCTCACGAGTCTTCTCGACGCTCGCGTTCCACATGCAAGCGGTCGCCGTGGGCTGGCTGGTCTATACCCTCACGGGCCGCCCGCTGGATCTCGGGTTGGTCGGCCTCGCGCAATTCCTCCCGATGATCCTGCTGACGCTTCTCGTCGGTCAGGCCGCCGATCGCTATGACCGGCGCACGATCGTCAGCGTGTGCCAGTTCGTCGAAGGCGCCGCCGCCGCGACGCTGGTGCTCGGCTCGTTCGGCGGCTGGCTCTCGCTGGAGCGCATCCTCGCCATCGTCGCCGTCGGCGCCGCCGGTCGCGCGTTCGAAGGCCCGACGATCAGCGCCTTGATGCCGAGCCTGGTGCCGCGGCCGCTCATCCCCCGGGCCAGCGCGTGGCTCGCCTCGGCGAACCAGACCGCGCAGATCGTGGGGCCGGCGCTCGGCGGACTGCTCTATGCCTTCGGCCCGACGGCCGCGTTCGGCACGGGCGCGGCGCTCTTCATGCTGGCGGCCGTCTTCGCCGCGCTCGTGCCGGGCACGCGGGCGGATCGCGCGCGTGATCCCGTGCTCCTCGAGTCGTTCTTCTCCGGCATGGTGTTCATCCGCACGCACCGGATCCTGCTCGGCGTGCTCTCGCTCGATCTCTTCGCCGTGCTCCTCGGCGGCGTGACCGCGCTCCTGCCGATCTACGCGCGCGACATTCTCGGCACGGGGCCGTGGGGGCTCGGGCTGTTGCGCTCGGCGCCCGCCACCGGCGCGCTCGTGATGTCGGTGACGCTGGCGCATCGCCCCCTCGAGCGCCGGGTCGGCCGGATCATGTTCGGCGCCGTCATCGTCTTCGGCATCGCGATCATCGTGTTCGGACTCTCCCGGAACCTCCTGCTGTCCCTCGGCGCGCTCTGCGTGCTCGGGATGGCGGACGTCATGAGCGTGGTGATCCGCTACTCGCTCGTGCAGATGAAAACGCCCGACGAGATGCGCGGCCGCGTGAGCGCCGCGTTCTCGATGTTCACCGGCACCTCGAATCAGCTCGGAGAGTTTCGCGCGGGTCTCAGCGCGGCCCTGCTCGGCACCGTGCCCGCCGTGCTCCTCGGCGGCGTCGGCACGATCGCCGTCGCGCTCGTGTGGATGTACCTGTTTCCGGAACTGCGCCGCGTCAAAGCTTTCGACGGATGAAGCGCACTAATCCGCCTTCGTGGCGCCCGGAGCGGGTGAGAAGAACTCGAGCTTATTTTCGTCCCAGACCTTACTGATGCGCGGGGGGATGCCCTGCTCCTGACCTTCAACCTTCGGCCGATCCGCCAGCGTTGAATCTGGCTCGTGCCGGGTCATTCCGCGCCCGTGAACGCAAGCAGCTGGCCCGGCGTTCGAGTGATGTCGCGACCACCAACGCGCTCGAGGCGTTCGAGGCCGTCCTGGCAGCGCACGCAGGTCTCCACCTCGGGCATGACGTGCAGTCGCGCAGGCGAGATCCGCTCGTCACACTCGATGCAGACGCCGTACTGGCCGTCGCGAAGGCGGTCGAGCGCCGCCGACAGACGGTTCACGCGCTCCACCAGGCGCTCACGCGTGGCCCAATCGATCTCTCGGCTCGTGGTGATCTGACTGACGTCGAGCTCATCGGCGCCGGGTGAGTTGTCGCCGATCGCGCCGGCGTCGACCGCCGCGACTCCGCCGAGTTGGCGCACTCGCGCGCCGGCGGTGAGCAGATCCTTCTCGAGGCGCTTTCTGATCGTCGTATTCATCGTCTCTCCGTACTGAAGTGAACTTGGATTTCCTGTAAAGAACGGTACTGCGTTCGAATGGGGACGGGCAGTGGACCTTGGTCCTACGCGCCGGCCGCCGGAGCCGAGCGCCGTGCTATCGTTCGCTCGATGACCGATTGGAGCGCGTTCGACCGACTGCTCCTCGAGCGGCGGCGCCAGATCGTCGAGAGCTTCATCGAGTTTCTTCGGCTCGAGTCCGTCAGCCAGGAGCCGGAGAAAGTGCGCACGACCGGCGAGTGGCTCGCGGCGCAGCTGAGCAAGCGCGGGCTCGCCGGACGCGTGCTCGAGACCGGTGACAACCCGGCGGTGTTCGGCGAGCGGCGCGTGCCCGGCGCCACGCGCACCGTGCTCTTTTACTGTCACTACGACACCAAGCCGATTCCGCTGAACGGGTGGCTGCAGCCGAACCCGATCGAGCCGGTGTTCCGGCGCGGCCTCGCGGAGGACGGCGTTCCGACCGTGGCGCTCGAGGAGATCGCCGACGCCGAGCTCGGCGACCACCGGCTCTATGCGCGCGGCGCGTCCGAC
>JBGOTH010000606.1:0-2732 GCA_041476345.1 Methylomirabilia bacterium | reverse complement strand
TGGCGCCGGCCGCGCGACCCTCGAGGCGTTCTGTCGCGTGTACGCGGAACGAGGATTCTGGAAGATCGTGTCGCGGATCTTTCCCGAGAACGTCGCGAGCCTGGCTCTGCACGAGCGCTGCGGCTTCCGCGTCGTCGGCGTCTACACACGGCACGGCAAGCTCGAGGGGCAGTGGCGTGACTGCGCGATCGTCGAGCGCATGCTCGACGAAGGGCCGTAAACGCTGACCCGTGGCGTCGTCGCAATGTGCGCGGCGCAAGCCTGCGCGCAGATCGGCGCGTTCAGCGTCGCGGCGCTCATCCCGACGCTGATCCCCGCCTGGTCGCTGACGAACACCGAGGCCGGCTGGATCAGCGGGATCTACTACGCGGCCTACACGCTGGTCGTGCCGCTCCTCTCGTCGCTGACCGATCGTGTCGATCCGAAGCGCATCTACCTCGGCTCCGTCGCGCTCACCGCCGTCGCGTTCGCGGGGTTCGCGTGGGGTGCGACAGGGTTCTGGTCGGCGCTCGCGTTCCGCGCGCTGATGGGCGCCGGCTGGGCCGGCAGCTACATGCCGGGGCTCAAGGCGCTGAGCGACCTCACCGAGGGCGCGCAACAGTCGCGCGCCGTCGCCGCGCACGCGGCCGCCGTCGGCGTCAGCGGCGCGCTTTCGTTCGGCGTCGCCGGTGCGATCAACGCCTGGCTCGGCTGGCAGTGGGCGCTGGTGCCGGGCGCGGTCGGCGCCGCGCTCGCGTTCGCGGTCGTGCTGATCGGCCTGCCGGGCCGCGCACCGCGGCCGTCGACCGGGCGCCGCGGCGCGCTGCTCGATTTCCGCCCCGTCCTCCGGAACCGTTCCGCGCTCGCCTATTCGCTCGCGTATTGCGTGCACACGTGGGAGATGTCGGCGCTCCGCGGATGGGTCGTCGCGTTTCTCACGTTCTGCGCCGCGCAGCAAGTGGGCGGGGGGACCCCGATCGCGCCCGCGACCGTCGCCAGCATCATGGGGCTGCTCGGCGTGTGGGCGTCCGTGTGGGGCAACGAGCTGTCGATTCGGTTCGGACGCCGCCGATTCATCCTCGGCACGATGCTCGTCTCGGCCGTGATGGCCGGCGTGATCGGCTTCAGCGCGGCGCTGCCGTATGCCGGCGCGGCCGCGCTCGTGCTGATCTACGCGGTCCTGATCTGGTCGGACTCGTCGTCACTCACCGCGGGAAGTGCCGGCAGCGCCGAGCCCGGCCGGAGGGGCGCGACGCTGGCCGTCCATTCCACGCTCGGCTACGCCGGCGGCTTTCTTGGTCCGCTGGCACTCGGGGCGACGCTCGATCTCTTCGGCGGCGCCAGCGTGCTCGCGTGGGGCGTCGCGTTCGGCCACGTGACGGTGGCGGTGCTCGCCGGGGCGGTCGCGTTCGTGTGGCTGCGCCCCGCGGATCTGGCCGGCGATCGACCGAAGGTCAGGATCTCCATCAGCAACGGGTGACGTGCGCGGAGACGGCGAGCCAGCGGCCGTCGCGGCGCGCCCAGACATCCGTGTAGCGTCCCGCGCCCGCTCGTCCGTCCGGGAGCGTGTACGCCGTGCGCGCGTGGATGATCGCGACGTCGCCCATGAGCCGGACGTTCACGTCGCGTGCTTCCAGATTCGAGATCGTGACCGGCTTCGCCGTCTGCGCGAGGAACGCCTTGCGGTCGACGAGCGAGCCGTCGGGATTGCTGCACAGAAAGTCGTCCGCGAGGATGTCGTCGAAGCGGCGCACGTCCGAGTGTTGCACGGAGTCGATGTAGTCGCGATTGAGGTCGAGGAGCTGGTCGAGGTCGGTCATGGTCCCCAGGCTACCCCGTTTCACGAGTCCCCGCGAACGGTGTCATACGGGACCGAGGAGGAACACCATGACCATGAAGGAGACGGCCGCGGCGGCCCTCGCGCGCTTCGACCAGGCGTGGGCGTCGCTCGACAAGACGGTGCAGGGGCTCGGAGAGCGCGAACTGACGGAGATCCGCAATCCCGACGGCTGGTCGGCGAAGGACCACGTGATGCACGTCGCGGTGTGGGAGCAGGCGCTGCTCTCCAAGCTCGACGGCCGGCTGCGTCACCAGGCGCTCGGCCTCGACGCCGCGACCGACGGGTCGGAGGATTACGACGCGCTCAACGCCGCGATCTTCGAGAAGACGAAGGCCCGGCCGCTCGCGGAGGTGCTGGACGAGGTGCGCAGCACGCACGCGAAGACGCGAGCGCACATCGCGGCCTTCGCGAACGGGACGACCGCGCCGTCGGCGGACGCCTTTCTGGCGGACGTCCCCGGTTACGCGGATCACTACGACCAGCACGCCGGCTGGATCCGCGACCTCGTTGAAAACCGCTCGGCCGAAAAGCGCTAGGTGGTGACGAGGCGGTGAGCCCGTAGGTGTCGGGCCCGGTTCGGCGTGGCGCGGGGTGGGTCACGCCGACATTCGCAGCCGAATGAAGCGAAGCTTCATCTCGGCGAGGACGGGAGGCGCGAGCCACCCCGCGCCACGCCGAACCGGGCCCGACGCCCACCGGCTCACCGCCCCCGCCTCCGCTAGCGTTTCTCGACGAGGTCGCGGATCCAGCCGGCGTGCTGGTCGTAATGATCCGCGTAGCCGGGCACGTCCGCGAGGAACGCGTCCGCCGACGGCGCGGTCGTCCCGTTCGCGAAGGCCGCGATGTGCGCTCGCGTCTTCGCGTGCGTGCTGCGCACCTCGTCCAGCACCTCCGCGAGCGGCCGGGCCTTCGT
>JBGOTH010000605.1:0-2733 GCA_041476345.1 Methylomirabilia bacterium | reverse complement strand
GGTACTCGAGCGCGCTCTCCCTGTCCATGAAGATGGCGATCATCTCGTGCACGGGACGCCCGTTGATGGGCGGCACCGGCTTCATCCATTCGAGGAGCGCGGTGAAGCCGTCCAGCGAGGCGTCCGCCGTCAGCGCCGGGTCTTTCGTCATCCGTCGCAGCAGCGGGCCCACGTACCGAGAAAACATTCCGGCCGCACGCTCCTCGAACGGAAGCCTGGCAAATACCTGGGACGGATCCTGCTCGATGTAGATGTGGACGCTGAGGTAGCGGTCGTCCTGCTGCGTGCTCTTCGGCCGGTAGAACCCGATCCAGTCCTTCTGCACGTCCACCCACGGCCAGCAGTGATAGATCCCGGCGTTGAGCTCCTGCAGCGCCCGGCCGTGCCGGCTGGCAAGCGCTCGCGCCTTGTCGGTCGTGTATTTCTCCATGGAGAGGACGCGGTCGGTCGGGGGAGCCGCGAGCGCGACTCCCCCGGTGAGGGTCAGCAGGGCGAGAACCGCGGCGACGATGCGTCTACCTCTCAAGAATCTGCTCCTGGCTGACGGTGATCGGCTTACCCCACCAGCTCTCGTCACGGGCCAGCGCCATGTCCTGCCGACTGACCTTCGGAGCCGAGCCCTCGGTGTTGCGCACCGAGAACCCCATGTGGTCATACGAGGCGAAGTGCGTCCGATGCTCGTACCACGTCCCCCATTCCTCGCCCGTGGCACAGCCCGCTCCGACCACGAGCACAGCCGTGAGCAGCAGGAGCCTCCCCCAGACGCTTCGCATGATGAATGACCTCCGCTCGAGAATGACAGCCCCCTCATGCTACCGATGACGATTCCAGTGGTCAACCGTTCCGGCGGGGCGCCGGAATGGGTGGTAGACTCCCGCGCATGGACCACCTGACGGTCCACGAGCTTCCCGAAGGCCTGCGTCGTCCGATCCTCATCATGGCCTTCCCCGGCTGGAATGACGCCGCGGAAGCAGCCTCGACGGCGGCACGCTACCTGGCGACGAGCTTCCAGGCGGAGAAGTTCGCGGAGATCGATCCCGAGGAGTTCTACCACTTCGGTCTGACGCGGCCGCTGACCCGTTACAAGAGCGACGCGCCGAGCGAGCGGGAGATCGTCTGGCCGGCCACGGAGTTCTCGGTGACGCGGTCGAGCGCCCTCCCGCGCGATCTCATCGTCGGCGTCGCCGCCGAGCCCCACCTGCGCTGGAAGACGTACTGCGCCACCGTCGTCGAGCTCGCGCGCCGCTGCAACGTCACGCTCGTGATGACGCTCGGCGCGCTCCTCGCGGAGGTGCCGCATACCCGTCCCGTGCGGGTGTCGGGCACCGCCACTGACCCCGAGCTTCGGGCGCTGCTGGGCGCGCGGTCGTCGCGGTACGAGGGCCCGACCGGGATCGTCGGCGTGCTGCACACGATCTGTCGCGACCAGGGGATGCAGACGGCGAGCCTCTGGGCGAACGTCCCTCACTACATCTCGGGAATCGAGAACCCGAAGGCGACGCTCGCGCTCGTCAAGCGGGTCCTGGCCCTCCTGTCCGCCACCGCGGATCTCAGCGATCTCGACGAAGCCGGGAAGCAGTTCGACCAGAACCTCACGGAGATCGTCGCCCAGAACTCCAAGATCGCCGGCTACGTGGCGAAGCTCGAGCGCGCGGCCACCGAGGAGGAACAGGAGACGCCCGCCGCCCGCGGCGAGAGCGACCTGCCGCCCGCCTCCGAGCTGGTGGCCGAGATCGAGCAGTTTCTTCGCCAGCAGAAACGCCCGGAGTGACGGCGGCCCCGCGCCGCCTTCTCCTCCTCGCCTTCGTCTTTCTCACGATCGTCGCGGCAACGACGGCCGACGGCCATGGCCCGTCCAGGGTCACCGTCTTGTGGGAGCCCCCGCGCCCCCGCGGAGGCGACGTCGTCGTGATGCGAGTTCGTGGCGCGCCGCCCGGCGCCGTCGTAGAAGCCATCGTCGACGGGCATCCGCTCGACGTGTTTCCCACCCGTGATGGAGATGCGGCCGTGTTCGGCGTCGACATGGACTCGCGGCGCGGCGCGCGTCCCTGGCGGGTCACGGTGCGCGGTCCAAGTGCTCGGACGACCGAGGGGCGCCTGCCCGTGACCGCGCGCGTCTACAGCGTCCAGCACCTCACGGTCGCGCGCGGGATGGTCGATCTCGACCCGGAGACGGAGCGCCGCGCCCTGGACGAGACAACGAAGCTACGCGTCGTGTATCGGACGACGAGCGGCGAACGCCTCTGGCGTGGCGCGTTCGTGCGACCGGTGCCCGGCGACGGCCCGGGCACCGGGTTCGGCGCACGCCGAGCGATCAACGGCCAGCCGCGCGCGCCGCACAGCGGCATCGATTTTCCGGCGCCCGTGGGCGCGCTGGTGGTCGCGACGAATCGCGGACGCGTCGCGCTGGTCGCCGAGTTCTTCTTCCCCGGCCGGCTCGTCATCCTCGATCACGGCCTCGGCCTTCACACCGCCTACTTTCACCTCGACAGTATCGCCGTGGCGGAAGGGCAGCTCGTCGCGCGCGGCGAGACGCTGGGCACCGTCGGCATGACCGGCCGGGTCACCGGGCCCCATTTGCACTTCGGAGCCCAGATCGGAACGGCACGGATCGATCCGGCGACGCTGTTCGGCCTCGCCGGCGGCGACGAACGCGCCACACCCTCGCCTGGATTGTTCATGAGCGGGGTCGCCGGCACACTCCCGATCCCGCTCATGAATAATCCAGGCTAG
>JBGOTH010000604.1:0-2738 GCA_041476345.1 Methylomirabilia bacterium | reverse complement strand
TCCGCGCGAATGTCCATGCCCGAATGGAACTCCGTGGCCTTCGTCCACGGCGAGGGGCGGTTGCCGAACTCCGAGTTCACCGACCCGCGCACGGGCCAGCGCGACGGCAGGATCGCCAGGATCTTGCCGGCACGCGCCATCAGGCGATCGAGAGCCTTCAGATTCTGGCTCTCCTCCGCCACCGCTTCCGAGAGACGACTCAGCTCGTCGGGCGGCGACAGATGACCCGGCACGGGATCGACGGGCGCGGACGGTCCTCCCATGCCCTTGTCCCGGGTACCCGGCGTCCCGTCAGGGCCGAAGGCGTCGAAGAGGCGGGCGTGGATGTCGCGCCAGCCGCTCACCTCGCGGCGAAGCTCCGCGACTTTCAGGTTCACACTGTTCAGCGCCGCGCGGTGCTCGGCGAGCTGCTCGACGTAGGGACGGGTCTCGCGAGTGATGCGGCGGAGATGGGACCAATCCGTGAGGAGGACACCCGCGACTGCGCTGGTGACCACCAGGGTCGCGAGGCCTGTCAGGACGAGACCCTTGGGAAAGTTGAAACGGAGGATTCGGGTACCGTCCCCGCGCACAACCAGCAAGCTGAAGTGTTTGCGGCGGCTCAAGCGGGTCGGGAGCTCCCCTCTATATTGTGGATGCAGTCGCCGTGAAAGCTGCGCGGGTTGTAGCATCCGCTCGCAGACGGTGTCAATGCCGAAAACTCCGGACAGTACGTAACCCCGCAAGAAGGCTCAATTCGTTGACGTCCCGCGTCCGCGGGTCGTATCATCGCGGAATCGGAGAGGAATCGATGGACGACTTCTATCGGATCAAACGCCTGCCCCCGTACGTCTTCTCCGTCGTCAATGATTTAAAGTCGAAGGCGCGCGCCCGCGGCGAGGACATCATCGACCTCGGTATGGGCAACCCCGATATGCCCACCCCGAAGCACATCGTCGCCAAGCTCATCGAAGCGGTACAGAACCCGAAGAACCACCGGTACTCGGCGTCCAGGGGCATCACGCGCCTCCGCAGGGCGATGGCCACGTGGTATCGCGACCGGTACCAGGTCGAGCTCGACTTCGATTCCGAAGTCATCACCACCATCGGCGCCAAGGAAGGCATGGCCCACCTCGCCCTCGCCGTTCTGCAGCCCGGCGACGGCGTGCTGGTCCCCAACCCGACCTACCCGATCCACTCGTATTCGGTGGTGATCGCCGACGGCGACCTGCGCTCCGTCCCGCTGACCCCCGACGGCGACTTCTTCGCACGCCTCGAAGAGACGATGAAACTCTCGTGGCCGAAGCCGAAGATGCTGGTGCTCTCCTTCCCCCACAACCCGACCACCATGTGCGTCGACCGCGCGTTCTTCGAGCGGGTCGTCGAGTTCGCGCGCGAGCACCGGCTGATGGTCGTGCACGACTTCGCGTACGCCGACTTCACGTTCGACGGCTACCGGCCGCCGTCCTTCCTCGAGGTGCCGGGCGCGAAGGACGTCGGCGTCGAGATCTTCTCGACGTCGAAGTCCTACAACATGGCCGGCTGGCGTCTCGGCTTCGTGTGCGGCAACGCGCGCATGATCCATGCGCTCGCCCGCATCAAGTCGTATCTCGACTACGGCGCGTTCCAGCCGATCCAGATCGCCGGGATCATCGCGCTCGAGGGCGACCAGTCCGTCGTCGGCGCCATCGTCGAGGTGCACAGAAAGCGCCGCGACGTGCTCGTCAACGGTCTCAACAAGATCGGCTGGAAGGTCGAGAAACCGAAAGGCACGATGTTCGTCTGGGCGCCGATCCCCGACCAGTACCGCTCGCTCGGCTCGCTCGAGTTCGCCAAGCTGTGCATCCAGGAGGCGGGAGTCGCGGTATCGCCGGGCATCGGCTTCGGCGAGTACGGCGAGGGCTTCGTGCGCTTCGCCCTGGTCGAGAACGAGCAGCGGATCCGTCAGGCGCTGCGCGGCCTCAAGGTCCTCCACCGCTGAGCGTGCGGCGCGTCGGATTCGGTCTCCTCGGCCTCGGAACCGTCGGCGGCGGCGTCGTCAAGATCCTCGAATCGCAGCGCGCCACCCTCGAAGAGCGCGCGGGCTGCCACCTCGAGCTGGCCGGCATCGCCGACCTCGATACCGAGACACCGCGCGAGGGCGTCGATCTCCACGGCCTGAAGAAGCGCGGCGTCTTCAAGTCGGTCGACGACATCGTCCGCGATCCCGGCGTGGCGGTCGTCGTCGAGCTGATCGGCGGCCTCGAGCCCGCGCGCACCTTCATCCTGAAGGCGCTCGCCGCGGGCAAGCACGTGGTGACGGCCAACAAGGCGCTCCTCGCGCACCACGGCGCCGAGCTCTACGCCGAAGCGCGCCGGCGCGGCGTGACGCTGGCGTTCGAGGCGGCGGTGGCGGGCGGCATTCCGCTGATCCGCGCCGTCAAGGACGGGCTCGTCGCCAACCGCATCCTGTCCGTGTTCGGGATCGTCAACGGCACCTGCAACTACATCCTCACGAAGATGACCGACGAGCGTCTCGACTTCGGCATGGTCCTGAAGGAAGCGCAGGCGCACGGCTACGCGGAAGCGGACCCGACCTTCGACATCGAGGGCAACGACTCCGCCCACAAGCTGCAGATCCTCGTCACGCTCGCCTTCCGCACGTTCGTCGACCTGAAGCACATCCACACGGAGGGCATCACGCGGGTGACGGCGCAGGACATCGAGTACGCGAGCGAGCTCGGCTACCGCATCAAGCTCCTCGCGATCGCGAAAGCGAC
>JBGOTH010000603.1:0-2744 GCA_041476345.1 Methylomirabilia bacterium | reverse complement strand
GAGGACAGCGCCGCACGGGACGCCGGCGGCGCCGAGCAACGCCATCACCTCGTGCTTGTCGCGCTTTGACGTCCAGCCCTCGACGATCGCTTCCAGTTCATCGCGCCGCTTCATGCGCTCGGCGCGGTCGGCAAGGCGCGGGTCGGTGAGCTCCGGATGTTCGATGACGCTGACCAGCCCCTTCCACATCTCGGGATTGGCGACGTGGATGAAGACGTAGTCGTTCGGACCAAACGGACTGCAGCGATAGAGGTTCGACGGCGCGGCATTCGGCGAGCGGTTCCCTTTGCGCGGAATGGGGGACACCCCGAGATAGTGGTCGCGGAAGTGGATGCGCGTCAGGTTCACCACGACGTCCTGCTGCGCGACTTCCACGCGCTGCCCGACGCCCGTCACCCCGCGCTGGACGATCGCCCCCAGGATGCCGATCGCCGCGTGGAGCCCGGTCGCCGTATCACCGATGCCCGACTCGATCCGCATCGGCGGCCCATCAGGCGAGCCGGTGAGGCTCATCACGCCGCCCATCGCCTGGGCGATCATCTCGAAGCTCTTGTAGTTGGCGTACGGCCCCTCGCTGCCGAATCCTTTGACGGACGCGGTGATGATGCGCGGGTTGATCTTCGCGAGCGCGTCGTGCCCGAGCCCGAGGCGCTCCATCGCGCCCGGGCCGAGGTTCTCGATCACCACGTCGGCCGTCTTCGCCAGCGCCTGGAACATCTCCCGGCCGCGCGGCGACTTGAGGTTGAGCGTCACGCTCTTCTTGTTCAGGTTCATCAAGCAGAAGAAGACCGAGTCCACGCCCGGCTTGTCGGTGAACCCGTAGCGCGCCGGCTCGCCCGTCGGCGCCTCGATCTTGATGACCTCGGCCCCCAGCCACGCCAGCGATTCCGCGCAGCTCGGCCCCGCCTCGTAAAACGAAAGATCGAGCACCCGGATTCCCTCGAGCGCCGTGCCCATCCTTCTCCTCCTATGTGATCAGCGGGTTTCGCTCACCACGGGTCGATGCAGAGCGCTGCAGCACGCGCTCATCTGGAGATGGCCTACGGCAAGCGTGCCCGGATGGCCACGACGAAGGCCAGGAGATCGCCGAGGCGGTGCTCAACGATGTCCTTCACGACCTCGAGGTTCACGCCCGCGTAGCCGTGAACGACGATGTTCCGAAACCCCGCCATTCGGCCCATGGTCACCGCGAGATCCGCCGGCAGCCAACCGTGCCGAGCCAGACGATCGAACAGCTCCCGATTCGTCTCGGGTTCCCCGAGCCGTTCGTCCGACACGATGTGAGATGCCACGTCGATGGCCCCTGAATGGCGATCTGCAGCGTATGGAGGACGAAGCGAGCTTCCCGGACGTCGCGGACGATGTCCGCTGGGCGCGCGAGCGTGCGGAGCTCCTGCACGCAGGTCTCGATGCCGGCAAGCTTCTTCGCGAGGAGGTCGGCGTCGGTCACCGCGCCGGCACCAGTCGGCGCCGATACTGGTCGAGAATGGGCTGGAGGTCGAAGAACTCGTTCCGCGCCCGGACCTCGAAGCGAATCCGGGCGCTCGGATCGCCATCGAGGAGCAAAATACCATCGCGAAGGACGCGATGGACCAGGTCTGCCGGCGCCGTGTTCAGGACGATGACCTGTACCGGACGCTTCACCAGTTGCTCGATGCGGCTCACGAGATCGAGCGGCAGCCCCTCGAGGGTGGCGGGTGGAGTGGTCGCGTAGAGCATCGCCACGTCCACGTCACTCCGCGCGCCCGGCGTTCCACGCGCCACGCTGCCGAACAGATAGGCCGCGATGATGTCGCCGGTCTGAGTCGTGAAGAACTCTCGGAGGACCCGCTCGACGCCGCCGCTCGTCATGCCGAGATTGTACGACGTCGAGCTTCGCTAGCCCTTCTTCGGCGACCAGCCATACGCCTTCGCGCACGCACCGCCCATCAGCATTGCGCGTTCGCTGTCGCTCAGGCGGTCGGCTTGGCGGAAGGGTTCGACGGCCTGTTCGTAGTTGACGACTGCGAAGGCGCGAGTCCAGTCGGTACCCCACAGGCAGCGTTCGAAACCCCACGCGTCGAACACGCGGGCGAGAGGTTCCCAGATGTCCGGGAAAGGATACGGTTCCCGGGATAGCGTGCAGGCACCGCTGACCTTGATCACCGCGTTCCGGCGCTTGGCGAGGTCCAGCACCTTCGGCAGGTCGGCCCATGGCTGCGGCGGGGCGGGCGGCGTTCGGGGCTGCATGATGGCCAGATGGTCGATGATGAATCGCGTGTCGGGGTGGCGGTCGATGAGTGCCGCGCCCGCGTCCACGTTGCCCCAGCACAGCATGTTGACCGGAAAGTCGTAGCGAACGGCCGCGCGCAGGATCCGGTCGAGGCCCGGGTCGTCCGGAGCGCGCCCCGCCTCTTTCGTCATCATGATGCGGATGCCGACGGTGCCCGGCGTCTTCTTCCAGTCGGCGATGACATCGGCCACCGCCGGATCATCCGGATCGACCGGCTTGACGATGGCGAGCCGGCCGGGATGAGCGCGTTGCACTTCCACCGCATAGCTCCCGTCGTAGCGGTACATGGAAAAGGCGGAGATGAAGATCGCGCCGTCGACGCCGACCCTGTCCATCGCCGCCACCATCTCGTCACCCGTGACGTGATCGGGCCAATTCGGGACACTGTGCCAGGGCCGTTTCGGTGTGTTTGCCTCGTAGACGTGGACTTGGGAATCGATGATGGCCATCGGGACGTTCCTCCGTGTCGTGT
>JBGOTH010000602.1:0-2748 GCA_041476345.1 Methylomirabilia bacterium | reverse complement strand
CGGCCCCATCGGCGACGCCCTTCCAGGCGTAGTCGTGGTGCAGCATGAGCACGCGCGGCGGTCCGGACCTGGGCGGGGTCTCCACCGGATGGAACAGCGAGAGGTCGACGGGCGTGACGAGCACCTCGGCGTCCGTGGCGAACCGTTCGCGCATGACATCACGCAGCCACGTGGAGATGACGATCTTTCGGAGCGGCAAACGGTAGCTCGCGTCCACCACCTCCGCATCGCCGTGATAGAGGCTCTCGTAGTGCTGCACGAGGTAGAACTTCGCGCCGGCGCGCACGGACGCCTCCGCGACGGCCGCCGCGGACTGCCACGCGGTGGCGACGATCGCGTCCGCGTCCGGCAGCGCGTTCGCGTCCCAGCCGCGCACCCAGCGGATCTCCGGCAGGAAGTCGCCCATCCACCCCGGCGGATCCCCTTCGCGCACCCCACCCCACCACGTTCGCTTGCCCGGCACGACGACCGTAACGGCGTGGCCGCGTCGTGCGAGGCGCTCGGCGTACGTGAGGATCGCGCGCACCCCACCCGCGATCCGGAGGTGCGGGCAGAGGAAGGTGACGCGCACGCTAGCCGGTCAGGTCAGCCGTGAAAACGCGGGATCAGCTCGGCGGCGATCGTCTCGAGGTGCGCCCGCTCGTCGCCGATGTCGACGATAGAGTCCATCACGAAGTAGCGGCACCCCGCGTCGACGAACTTCTGTAGCTGCTCCGCGCACTGCGCGGGCGTGCCGATCACACCGTACTTGCCGGCGAGCGGTCCGAAGTCCTGCGCGTAGCGGATGCTGAGCAGCCGCACCCACGTCGCCTTCGCCGTCTCGTAGTCCGGGCCGACGGTGATGAACGTCAAATGGGCGGGGACGAATGTCTCCAGCGTGCGGCCCGCCGCCGCCGCGGCGCCCTGGACCTTCTCGAGGCTCTGCTTGTAGCGCTCCGCTTGCACGACGTACGAGATCCATCCGTCGCCCTGTCGCCCCGCGCGCGCGAGCGCGGCATCCGAGCGCCCGCCGATCCAGATGGGCGGTCCTGGCCGCTGCACCGGCTTCGGGTCGATCGACACGGCGCTGAACTTCGTGAAGCGACCGTCGAACGACGCGGGCGTGTCCCGCCAGAGCGTGCGCACGACGTCGATGGCTTCCGTCACGCGCGCGCCGCGCTCCTTGTGCGGCGAGCCGGTCAGCTCGAACTCTTTCGGGTTCTCGCCGCCCACCCCGACGCCGAAGATCAGTCGCCCGCCTGAAAGCGCGTCGATCGTCGCCGTCACCTTCGCGGCGATGGCCGGCGGGCGAAGCGCCAGCAGGTAGACGCCGACGCCGAGCTTGATCCGGGTCGTGATCGACGCGTACGACGCGAGCAGCGTGAGCGATTCGTACATCGGGTTGTGGAAGGACACGTGGTCGCCGGTCCACACCGAGTCGAAGCCGGCTCGCTCGACGGCCCGCACCGTGTCCCACTGCTCGGCGGGCGGATGCGTGGCCTTGAGCTGGGCGCCGAAACCGAGCCCGACCGTCACCGCGGGAAGGCGTCCTTGACGCCGCCGTCGACGGTGAGCGTGCAGCCGGTGGTCTTCGCCGAGCGGTCGGAGGCGAGGAAGAGCACGGCCTCCGCGACGTCCTCGGGGAGAATGCGCGCGCCGAGAAGATTGCGCTTGCGATAGAAATCTTCGAGCTGGTCGACGCCGATCCCCTGCGCGGCCGCGCGCTCGCGCCGGATGTCTTCCGACCACAGCTTGGAATCCTGGAAGACGGCGTCCGGATTCACGATGTTCGAGCGGATGCCGTGCGGCGCGCCCTCGAGCGCGAGCACCTTCGCGAGCTGGGCTTCCGCCGCCTTCGACGCGGAGTACGCCGAGAAATCCTTGCCCGGCGACATCACGTTCTTCGTGGCGACGAACACCAGCGCGCCGCCGAGATCCTGCGCGGTGAGAATGCGCATCGCCTCGCGCGCGACGAGGAAGTGGCCGCGTGCGTTCACCGCGAACGAGCGCTCCCAGTCCTCGAGCCGCATCTCGGCCACCGCGGCCCCGTGCGCGATCCCGGCGTTCGACACCACGACGTCGATGCCGCCGTAGGCGAGCACCGTCTCCTCGAACGCCGCGCGCACCGAGGTCTCGTTCGTGACGTCCATGCGCACGCCGAGCGCGCGGCCGGCGCCGACGGCCTTGACGACGTCGTCCGCCACCGTGCAGGCACCGGCGGCGTCGACATCCGTGACGACGACGTGGGCGCCCTCGGCCGCGAGCTTCTTCGCGACGGCCTTGCCGATTCCAGAGGCCCCGCCCGTGACGAGTGCCACGCGACGCGCCAGCTCTTTCTCGGGCGGCGCCAGCGTCAGCTTGTAGAGCTCGAGCGGCCAGTACTCGACGTCGAACGCCTCCTTCGCGGAGAGCGACGCGTAGCGGCCGAAGGCGGAGGCATTCCCGATGACGTCGATCGTATGGTGATAGATGTCGTTGACGATTCCGGCCGTGCGCTTGTCCTTGCCCGCCGTAAACATCCCCAGGCCCGGCACCAGCACCACGCGCGGCAGCGGATCGGTCAGCTCGGCCCCGTCGAAGAGATGCGCGTCGAAGTAGCGCGCGTACTCCGCCACGAACTTCTCGACGCCGGCGTCGACGTCGGCCGCGAGCCGGTCGGGCACGGCCTCGGTCGCGACGTAGCACGGCAGGCGCTTCGTGAAGATCGTGTGATCCGGCGTGGCCGGCCCCACCTGCGACGCTACCGGCGCCTCGCTGGAGGAAACGAAT
>JBGOTH010000601.1:0-2749 GCA_041476345.1 Methylomirabilia bacterium | reverse complement strand
TAGCCGTGACGCTCGCCGGGCTGCCACCACGGCGTCTGCGCGGCGAGCGCCTCGGTCATGACGCGCCACTGCAACGCGGCGCCCGCCGGAAGCGCGCGCGCGACGGCCGGAAGACCGACCTGATGCGTGAGCAGGAAACGCACCGGCACCTGTCCCTTGCCAGCCTGCGCAAACTCGGGCCAATAGCGGGCGACGGGCGCGTCGAGATCGAGGACGCCGGCATCGACGAGGCGGAGCGCGCAGACCGCGCTGACGGCTTTCCCCACCGAGTAAAGGTTCACGATGGTATCGGCGCGCCACGGGCGCGACCTCCGCGTGTCCTTGTAGCCGCCCCACAGATCGACGACCGGCCGCTTATCCACGCACACGGCGAGCGCAACGCCGACTTCGGCGCCCGACGTCAGGATCTTGGACAGCGCCCCGCGTACCGGCTCGAAGCCCGGCGCGCAGTGTCCGTGAACGATCACCGCGCCTCGAACATCGCCCGCGGGTTGCGCACGAGCATCTGGTCGATGTGATCGTCGCTGACGCCCACCTTGCGCAGCGCGGGAAGAATGTCGTCGGAGATGTGGTTGTA
The DNA here is from genome assembly GCA_041476345.1 of Methylomirabilia bacterium. GTDB lineage: Bacteria > Methylomirabilota > Methylomirabilia > Rokubacteriales > CSP1-6 > VGLJ01. The sequence continues at coordinate 2,172 of JBGOTH010000601.1, read as the reverse complement.
GTTCCAGAGCGGGCGTGTCCGGCGCTTGTTTTCCTCGGAGAGCATGTCGCTCCAGCAGTTCGCGTCGTGCGAAAGCACCATCTTCGGCGCGTAGCCCTCCGCGCATAGCGTCGCGATCACCTCGACGCGCTTTGCCGTCGGCAGGAAGTGCTCGAGCCCGAAGCGGTCCATGCCGATCGTGCTGCCGCGCTCCATCAGCCCGCGCAGATACTTGAGGTCGGCGCTGTCGCCACTGTGACCGATGATCACGCGGCGCAGGTCGACGCCCTCCTGGGCGAAGATCGCCTGCTGCGCTTCGCCGGTGCGCCCCGCGGCCCACGTGTGCGTGGAGATCGGCACGCCCGTCGCCTTCTGCGCACGCGCGGAGGCACGAAGGACGTTTTCGATCACCTGCGTCACACCCGCGGTGTCGGTCGCGCACTTGATGATGGCGGCCTTGATGCCGCTCCCGCTGATGCCCTCGTCGATGTCCTTGATGAAGAGCCCCGCCACGTGATCGACGCCGTGCACGCCGAAGTAGCGCTGCGGCATCCACCACACACCCGTGGCGACGATCACGTGCACGCGCGACCGCTTGGCCACCTCCGCGATCAGGCCGATGTCGCGGCCGAGATCGACGGTCGTGAGGTCGACGATCGACCGGATGCCGCGCGCGTAGAGATCCGCCATTTTCTTCTCGGCGATCGCGAGGATCTCGGTCCGGTCCCACAGGTGGGGCCAGTTCTCCTGCACGCCGGGCGAGCGCGTGACGATGTGCTCGTGCATCAGGGTGGGACCAAGCTCCGTCGTGGCCACGGGGCCGCGCGCCGTCTCCACTGTCGTTGTCATCGCGTGCAGACCTCCAGCACGGGATCCTCCCCGCGCAGCGTTGTCAGGATCACCGAGTGGATCGCCGGCTCGCGCAGGAGACGCTCGGCCGTCTCGTGCGCCGGCTTCCGGTCGGAAAGACTCTCGACCTTGTTGATCACCACAATGACACGGGCGCCCGGCGGCACGCCCTTCCGCCCGCCGTCGGGATGCGCGAGCACACGCGCCACGATCTCCGGCGTGATCGGCGCGCCGAGCAGAGCGCCGCTCAACGCGCTGATCAGCTCGGGACGGTGGACGTGATCGTCGTCGAGCATCTTGCCAAACACGTCGGCACCGACGACGGGCACGACCAGCGTCGTTTCCAGAGGGATCACCGGCTCGTGCCCGGCGGGCGCCTTGAACGGGCGCATGCGCGAGCCGTCGGCCTCGTTCAGCAGGCACGCGTCGGGAAACCAGGCGCGAAGCTGCTTGAAGAGATCAAGCGACACGCCTTCGGCCTTGCCGCTCTCGCGATCCGTCGCGCCGATGACGAGCACCTGCCCATGCTTGGACAGCGCGGCGTCGACACGCTCACGTGTGGCCTCCGCGGCGGGAACGTGCGCGGGCGACAGCACGATCTGCGCGCCGAAGATGCGCGTGGTCGTCGTCGTGATCGCGCGCCCGCCCTTCTCCACGATCTCGCGCGCCAGCCGAAACATGGCCGTGCTCTTCCCGCCGCCGCCGACCAGCGCCACGACTTCGTCGGGTGTCATGCCCAGCGCGTCCGCGAGCTTCACGCTGTCGGCCCGCCGAGACCGAGCGCGGCCTCCCACGCTTGCTGCGTGGCGATCTCCTGCGTCCACGGACGCATCAGCGCGCCGGCACGCGCATCCCGCGCGTACCGCTCGAGCGGAAAGCGCTTGAGCAGCGCGCGCCCGCCGCACACGCGGATCGCCTCCTGCGTCACGGTGATCACCGAGCGCTGCACGGTGACGTGCGCGGCGCGGGCGCGCTGCACGGCGTCGGCCGGCGCGTTCACGCGCGCTTCCGAGATCGCGCGGTAGTAGAGGGCGCGCGCAGCTTCGAGCGCGAAGAGCATCTCCGCCACCGCGTGTCCCTTGACGGCGGCTTCGGTGTGGAGACCGGGTGCGCCTGACATCTGACCGGTCAAGTACGCGATCGCGCCGTCGTATGCCGCCTGCATCAGCCCAAGGAACGTCGCGCAGAACGTCAGCGGCGAGAGCTGCGGGAACGCGTTGTAGAGCGCGCCGAACGATCCCGGCGGCAGGATTTCCGCATCGTCCGGCACGAAGACGTCTTCGAGCAGCATGTCGCGGCTCACCGTGCCGCGCATGCCCATCGGATCCCAGTCGCCGGGAAACG
>JBGOTH010000600.1:0-2750 GCA_041476345.1 Methylomirabilia bacterium | reverse complement strand
GATCTCCGCGACGAAGCCGTCGAGCTCCTGCGGCCCGAGGAGCCGTGGATGGTCCTGCTGCGCCACCACCTGGTGCACGCGCTCCGGCAGGCCCCATGTCGCGAGCACGGCGGCCCCGAGCGCCGGCGCATCGACGCATCCGAGGAGTGAGTCCGCCTCCGGACGATTCCGGCGCAGGAACGGCGTGAGACTGTCACCGATGTTGTGCAGCAGGCCGATCGTCGAGGCCACCAGCGGATTGCAGGCCTTCGAGACGAGCGCGATCTCGTACGCGAGCATGGAGACGACGAGCGCCCGCGCTCGAATCTCGCGCGCGTCCGGTTCGTCGGGGACGATCGTCGCCACCGCGCTGTCGAGGACGAGCTGATACACGGCGTTGGACCCGAGCAGCAACAGTGCGCGGTAGTAGTCCGAGACCTTCGTGGTGAGTCCGTAGTACGCCGAGTTCACGCGCTTCAGCACCAACGCGGCGACGGCCGGGTTGTTCTTGATCGATTCGACCACCTCGTCCGCGTGCGCCCCGTCGTCGAGGAGCCGGGCCGCCAGATCCGTCGCGTGCACCGGCAGGGCCGGAATCGTCGCGAGCATCTGGCCGAACGCCGGCGACGCGAGGAGGCGGCTCGATCGCGCGAAACGCTCTTTGACGCTCGAGGCAAGCGCGGTGTGGCGGCGCCCGGCGCTCGCGTAGCACGTGGCCAGCGCGTCGAACCGGGCTGCCACGGTGGACGCGGCCGTATCGTCGACCAGGCGTCGTGTGGCCGGCGGGAGTAGCGCGAGCCCCGCGCGGGTCACGGCGACGACCGTCGTGGGTCCGAGCGCGACGACGTCGTACGAGTGACAGCCCGGATCGAGGAACCAGCACTCGCCCTTCGCGACGACGCCGAGGCTCAGCGCCGCCTTGTCGGCGATGGCGCGCAGCTCGAGCGCCCCGTCGAGCACGACGACGCAGACGCCTGCCCGCCCTTCCAGCGCGAGACACTCGGCGGCGGCAAGCCTCCGCACCGTCCCGACACCGTGCAGGTCGACGAGAGCAGATTCACCGAAGCCGGCGGCGGGCGGCGGCCCTGCCGTGCCGCTCGTCACCGGCGGCCGCCGCGCCGACGGGAGCGGATCGGCCGCCCCGCGCGGCGGCGCGCTTCGTTTATTCCGCTGCCGGCGCGTCGCGAAGAAAGACCGTAGCAAGGGATCCTCTGCCCGCCTGATCGACCGGATGGCGCCGCGCCTTGAGGATCGGGCGGTCATCCCGGTCTCCTTCGGGAACCAGAACCCCGCGATCCGCGACGGGCGTCACATCGACGGCGGGACCTCGCCGAGTCGCCGGTAACTGGCGGCGCCGTGCGCGCGCGCTGTCGGGGGCATCGCGTTGTTGCCGTCGATCGCGAGGAGCCACGACCGCTCCGCGAGGCCGGCGTCCGGAAGTGACGTGCGTGGGTCCATGGTGACGCCGGCGGGCGCCGGCGCTGCGCGCGCCTTCTCGAGCGTGGTGGCGAACGACGGGTCCGCCGCTCCCGCGCGGAGGACATCTTTGGCCCCCGCCATCAGGAGGTCGGTGGCGATCTTCACGCCGACGCCGATCAGCGCGGTCACGAGCAGTGGAACCATCTGTCTCATCCTCCGTGGCGCCCGGTAATCATTGCCCAGCGTCGGGCCCCTTCGTGCAGCCCACGGGGCTCGAACGTGCGTTACGTTGTGCGTTCGTGACGCCCGGCGGCGGTAACCGGCACGTGGCGTGCCAAGCCTCACCCCGCCGCATGGCGGCGGACGAGGATCGTGATCCGGCGGTTGCTGGCGTGCAGGGGATCCTCGGGGATGCGTAGCACGCGGTCGGCGTGGCCCACGACACGGTCCATGCGCTCCGGCGGCAGCCCGGCTGCTTCGAGCACGCGCCGCGCGCTGTTCGCGCGATCCACCGACAGTTCCCAGTTCGAGTAGTTGCGGTGCACCGAATAGCGCCGGCTGTCGGTGTGGCCCTCGATCGCGATCACGTTGGTGAGCGAGGCGAGGATCGTCTGCAGCTTCTCGAGGAGAGGCTTCAGCGGGTGCACGAGGACGGCGCTGCCGAGCTCGAAGAACGGCTGCCCGTCGCGCTCCATCAGCTCGATGCGCAGCCCTTCCGGAGTGAGCTCGATGCGGATCTGGTCACGCAGCGCCTCGAACCCGCCGCCCTTCTCGGTGAGCTGCTTGATCCTGGCGGCGGCCCCCTGGAGGTTGCGCTCTTCCTCCACCCTGCCTTCCTCGGCCGTGTCCTTGCCGCCGCCCGGACGCTCGGCGGGGAGCACGCCGCTTCCGCCCGGTGCCAGCGTGGCCGCGCGCCCTCCCGGCAGGACTGTCGGGTGCTTGAAGTATTCGGCGACGCCCTGCTTGACCGCCTCGTTCTGGCCGACGATCCACAGGACGATGAAGAGCGCCATCAGCGTGGTGACGAAGTCGGCGTAGGCGACTTTCCACGCGCCGCCATGGTGCCCGGCGCCGTGCCCCTTCTTGCGGATGACCCGGACCCTGACCTCTTCGTTGTTGCTCATGCGGTGCTCCTCGCGGCGTTGCGACACGCGTCGCTCAGCTCGGCCGCGGTGGGCCGTTCGTCGCTGAAGATCACGTGGCGCGCCACTTCCACCGCCACCAGCGGCGGCGCGCCCCGCGCGAACGCGACGAGCGCGTTCTTGATGCACGAGAGGAAGCGGCTGGAGGCGTCCGCCTGTCCCTCGAGGTTCTGGGAGAGCGGCTGCACGTAGCCGTACGAGAACAGGATG
>JBGOTH010000599.1:0-2762 GCA_041476345.1 Methylomirabilia bacterium | reverse complement strand
GTCAGCCCGAAGGACTTCCACCACGTCATGCTTTACGACGCGTTCACCTCGGGGCCGCCGATCATGCTCGAGTCGCTCGGCTTCGCGAAGCGCGGCGAAGGCGTGACCCTCTTCCAGGACGGACGCTCGACGCCGGGTGGCACGCTCCCGATCAACACCAACGGCGGCGGGCTATCCTACACGCACACCGGGATGTACGGCATCTTCCCGATCATCGAGGCGGCGCGGCAGCTCCGCGGTGAGTGCGGCGCCCGCCAGGTGCCGAACGCGAAGCTGTCGCTCGTCAACGGCATGGGCGGCATGCTCTCGGCCGCCGGTACGCTCGTGCTGTCGAGCGAGAAGTAAGTTGATCACGCTTCTCTACGGCACGCGGCCGCCCCATCGGGCGACCGCGTCGCCTGACGGCGACGACCTGTGGCTGTCCGCCAGCGAGCTCACCGCGGCCACCGGTTGGGAGCTCAAGCCGGAAGGCTTGTGCCTCGCCGATCGGTGCGTACGGATTCCGCACGAGACCGGCCTCGTGCGCGACGGGAAGGTTAACGTCAGCGCCTTCGCCGCGCTCCTCGACCAGCCGGTGGTCCGCGACGCCGCGCACGGCGTGTGGTCGTTCGGCGAAGCGTCGTCGGCGCGCCGGGCGGCGATGCAATCACTGGACGCGCCGGACTTCACGTTGCCCGATCTCGAGGGTCGGCTTCACTCGCTGTCCGACTACCGCGGCAAGAAGGTCTTCCTCGTGTCATGGGCCTCCTGGTGAGGCTGCCGGCTCGACCTGCCCGTGTGGCAGGGGCTCTACGAAGAGATGAAGGGCAAGAACTTCGTCGTGATCTCCGTCGCCCTCGATAGCGGCGGCGCGCGGACGACCGAGCCGTGGATCCGCGCGGCGACGCCGGCGTACCCGTGCCTGATCGACGAGCGCCATCTCGTCGCCGAGCTCTACGGCATGGTCAACGTGCCCAACGCCGTGTGGATCGACGAGCAGGGCCGTATCGTGCGCCCGGCGGAGAACGCGGGCTCCAGCGATTCGTTCCGCACGCACCTCGATCGCACGACGAAAGTGATGTCCGGGGAAGGGCTGGCGCTCCGCGCCGGCATGCGCACGGCGTATTTCGACGCGCTTCGCGACTGGGTCGCGAAAGGACCGGCGAGCGCGTTCGCGCTCTCGCCCGACGCCGCGCGGCGCCGCGCGCCGATTCCGACCGACGAGCACGGGCTCGCCGCCGCCAACTTCCGTCTCGGACAGCACCTCCACGCCGCCGGACATCGCGACGCCGCGCTGCCGTATCTCGCGGAAGCGCGGCGGCTTCATCCCGAGAGCTGGAGCTATCGGCGCCAGACGTGGGAGCTCGAAGAGCCGGGCAAGGCGGGGAGCCCGACGTTCTGGGCCGCCGTCGACGCGCTCGGCGATCGCCCGTACTACCCGCCGCCGGTCCTGGCTTGACCTGGCTCACGGACGACGATCGTGCCCGGCGCCCCGCGGGCGACCGGCTTGCCGCGCTCTGGCAGCAACCGGGAATCGTCCGCATGCCCGGCGCCCACGATCCGCTCGCGGCGCTACTCGCCCGCCGCGCCGGGTTCGAGGCGCTCTATCTCTCCGGCGCGGCGATCACCGCGTCGCTCGCGCTGCCGGATCTCGGCGTCCTCACGCTGGACGAGCTGACGTTCTTCACGCGGGCGATCTGTCGCGCCGTCGATCTTCCGCTCGTCGTCGACGGGGACACTGGCTACGGTGAAGCGTTGAACGTGATGCGCCTCGTGCGCGAGCTGGAAGACGCGGGCGCGGCGGCCGTGCAGCTCGAAGACCAGGTGCTGCCGAAGAAGTGCGGTCATCTCTCCGACAAGCGGTTGACCACGCCCGACGACATGGCGCGCAAGGTCGCGGCCGCCGCGCGCGCGTCACGCTCGCTCAGGATCATCGCGCGCACCGACGCCGTCGCGTCGGAAGGTCTCGCCGCTGCCATCGCCCGCGCGACGCTGTACGTCGAGGCGGGTGCGCACGCGATCTTCCCGGAGGCGCTCACGAGTGCTGCCGATCTCCGCGCGTTCGCGGCCGCGGTGCGCGTGCCGCTCCTCGCCAACATGACGGAGTTCGGCAGGACCCCGCTGCTCTCCGCGGACGAGCTGGCGAAGCTCGGCTACAAGATGGTGATCTGGCCGGTGACGTCGCTCCGCATGGCCGCCCGCGCGATGGAAGAGTGCTACACGACGCTGGCCGCGAGCGGCACGCAGGCCTCTCTCGTCGAGCGCATGCAGTCGCGCCGCGAGCTCTACGACGTGATCGGCTACCACGACTACGAAGCGCTCGACGCGACGATCGCCAGCAGTGTCGTTCCCGATCGCTCCGAACCCGCTCGCTAGCCGCGGGGGCCGCGAGGGCGGGGGACGGCCCGCAGCGGCGGCGGGATCCGCCGCTCCAGGCCGAAACGTTATCGCCGGCTTCGCCGGCTCTTGTTCCGCAGTCGCGGCTTGACCCCGCCACCACTGCGGGCCGCCCCCCGCCCTCACGGCCCCCGCGGCTAGCGAGCGACGAGGAGGAGATCGGTGAACGACGTACCGGCGTAGCGTGCGTACAGCGCGTCGACCTCGGTGACCGGCTGGCGTCGCGGGGTCGCGTCGCTCAGGTTGTAGAACGCGGTGAAGTGCGACCGCACGATCTCGCCGAAGCGGCGGCCTTCGGCGCCTGAGCGCTCCAACCCGTAGGGCCAGAACTCCGTCACCACCGGGACGCGGGCTTCGAGGAGCGCGCCCGCACCCTCCAGCACCTG
>JBGOTH010000598.1:0-2763 GCA_041476345.1 Methylomirabilia bacterium | reverse complement strand
CGTCGCGGATCACGAGCGCGAAGCCGCCGCGAGCCTGACGAACCTATCGCGAACGGTCGCACAGGCGCTGACGCCGGCGATCACGGGCTGGGTCATGCAGTCCGTCGCGCTGGCCGCGCCGTTCGTGCTGGGCGGCGGCCTGAAAATCGTCTACGACGTGCTGATCTGGCGGAGCTTCAGGAACGTGAAGCTCAGGGGGTGACGTATCGAACATTGGACGCTGGCAGCCGCGCGTGACCGTTGCACGATGGCGGCGTGGGTGACGGAGGCTACAATGCGATCCTCGCCGAAACATCGATCGTCGAGCCGGACATCATTTACATCGCGAAACACCGCATGAGCATCGTGAGCGCGCGCGGCACGGTCGACGGCGTACGGGCCGCCGGATCGTCGAGGCGAGCATGACCTCGCAAGTCTGCCGCCGTTTCCCGGACTGATGATCGACGCCGCAACGCTCTGGCGATAGCTTCCGGGTCATTTGATCGCGACGGCCTTGACCTGACGGAAGTCGGTGACGCCCTGGAGTGACTTCAGGATGCCGTCCTGCACCAGCGTCGTCATGCCGTCGCTCTTGGCGCACGCGAGCATCTCGGGCACCCGCGCCTTGGCCTGGATGAGGCGCTTGATCTCGTCGTTGGCGACGAGCAGCTCGTGGATACCCGCGCGCCCCCGGTAGCCGCTCTTGTTGCAGTGGCCGCAGCCGGTGCCACGGTAGAGCTTGAAGCTGTCGTCGTAGCCGTAGCCGAGCTTCTCGAAGTCTTCCTTGCCGTACGCGGCCGCGAGCTCGTCGAACTCCGTACGGTCCGGGTGGTAGTCCTCTTTGCACTTCTCGCAAATCCGGCGCACGAGACGCTGGGCCATGATGCCGAGCAGGGCATCGGCAAAATTAAACGGGTCGAGGCCCATGTCGAGGAGCCGGATGACGGTCTCCACCGCGCTGTTGGTGTGCAGGGTGGAAAACACGAGGTGGCCGGTGAGCGAGGCCTCGATCCCCGTCGAGGCCGTCTCCTCGTCACGCATCTCACCGACCATGATCACGTCGGGGTCGGCGCGCAGGAACGCGCGCATCGCGGCCGCGAACGTGAAGCCGATCTTCGGCTGCACCTGGACCTGTCGGAGGCCGTACTGGGTGATCTCGACGGGATCTTCGGCCGTCCAGATCTTGCGGTCGGGTTTGTTGATGTGCCCGAGCACGGAGTGCAGGCTGGTCGTCTTGCCGGAGCCCGTGGGTCCTACCACGAGGATGAGTCCGTACGGCTTGGCGGCGATCGCCTTCATCTCGCGCAGGTTGCGATCGGTCATGCCCAGCTTGTCGAGGGGGATCGGCTCGCTGGCCGCGAGGATCCGCATGACGATGTCCTCGTTGCCGCCGGCGGTGGGGATGGTGGCCACGCGCAGCTCGATCTCGCGCTGGTCGGGAAGCTTGAACTTGATCTTGCCGTCCTGGGGCTTGCGCCGCTCCGCGATGTCGAGCATCGCCATGATCTTGAGCCGGGCCACGATGGCGCGCCGGTACGCGCCGGGAATCTTCTGGTACTCGATGCACTGCCCGTCGATGCGGTACCGGATCATCGTGTCCTTGTTGGAGCCATACGGCTCGACGTGGATGTCGGAGGCGCGCGCCTTGTAGGCGTCCACGATGACCTGGGCGGCGAGGCGGACGACGGTCGAGTCGTTCTCGTCGAGGTCGCCGCCCGAGGCGTCCTCGATCCTTTCGGGCGCGTCCTCGCTCCTGAGGTCGCCGATGATCTCGCTGATGGAGTCCTTGGGGGTCATCTCCCCCCCCGCCGCCGCCAGAAACGTCGAGATGTCCTTGCGCAATCCCACGGCGAAGGAGAGGCGCTGCTTGGGCAGGAGCTGGTTGATGTAGTCGACCTTGCCGAGGTCCTGAGGGTTGTCGATCAGGATGAGCAGGCTGCCGTCATCCTCGCGCTTGAGGGGCAGCCAGAAGTTGCGCTTCAGGAAGTCGAGCTTCAGGTCCTTCATGATGTCCGGCGGCGGGACGATGCGCTCGTCGAACTCCTGATAGGGAACATGGTAGAACATGCTGAGCGACGTCCCGATCTCGGACTTCGGCACCTTGTAGCTGTCGACGAGGATCCCCTCGACATCCACCTGCTTGGCGCGCGCCTCCGCGACGGCGGCGTTGATCTCGTCCTGCGTCACGCGATGCTGCCCCAGCAGGTATTCGAACTTGCCGGGCCGGCGCTGACCGAGCTGGGTCTGGTTGTAGAACGCGATGCCCAGCGTCTTGGCGATGCGCGCGAGGTTGGCCTCGTCTTCCTTCGTGAAGCGCGAGCCGTGCTTCTTGTTGAGGAGCTGGACGATGCCGACCACGTTCCGGTTTTCGTGCAGGATCGGCATCACGAGAACCTGCGTGGTCCGGAAGGCCGTCTTCTTGTCGAACGAGCTGTCGAAGTGGAGGGTGCCCGAGACGCGCGCCAGCTCCGCCTGGTCGTAGGCGTCCGAGATGTTGACCGTCTGGCGGGACAGCGCGCAGTAGCCGGACAGGCTCGTGGCGCTGATGGGCTCGCGGATCTCCTTGACGGTGTCGAGCGACAGGTGCTTGGAGTAGATCTCCTTCTTCTCGGCGTCGACCCCGTACAACGTCATGCGCTCCGCGTCGAGGAGCGCGAGGATCTCCGACTCGAGCTCGATGAAGATCGCGTCGATGCTCTTGGCCGCGTGGATGCGGTCGACGAGCGCAACGAGCTTCTGCTCGTATTCCAGCCGCTGCTCAAGGACCTGGACGTTCTCTACCGT
>JBGOTH010000597.1:0-2768 GCA_041476345.1 Methylomirabilia bacterium | reverse complement strand
GCCGGTGAACAGGCAGTTCGGCCAGAGGCATGTCCGTCCGACCGTCCACAGCTCGCTGTCCTCCGCCTGCCCCTCGAGGACGCGGCGGTAGGCGAAGCCGTACTCGAGCTCGTCGAAGCCGATCTTCACGTGAGTGGGCCCGCGCCCGGCCACCCCGCGCATGGCGCGGGACCAGTTGCCGTGCAGCCACTCGAAGTGGACGGGATCGATCGAGTTCTCCTGCGCCTGGAGCCAGTTGCACGGGATCTCGGCGAAGACGATCTGCACGAATCCGTTCGTCCACGTGAACGGCTCCCACGTGGGCACGAGCGGCGCTGGCGCGGGACCGAGATACGCCCACAGAAGCCCGGCCTTCGCTTCGACCGGATACGCCTTGATCGTGATCCGATCCTTGTAGCGTGCCTCGGGATGCGTCGTCTCCTCGAACGGCTGCCCCAGGCACGTGCCGCGCTCGTCGTAGTGCCAGCCGTGATAGTTGCAGCGCAGCCCGCAGTCCTCGACGAACCCGTACGTGAGATCGGCGCGGCGATGCGCGCAGTGCCGGTCCAACAGTCCATACGTGCCGCGCTTGTCCCGGTAGAGGACGAGGTCCTCGCCCATCAGGCGCACGGGCTTCGTGGGCGCGTCGTCCAGCTCGGCCACCGCGGCGATGGGCATCCAGTAGCGGCGGAGCAGCGCGCCGAGCGGGGTGCCCGCGCCGACTTTCGTCAGCAGCGCGTTCTGCGCGTCGCTCAGCACCGGAGCCGCCCGGTGATCACGACCGCAGCCCGTAGGCGACGAACGTCCAGACGCGCTTGAGCCGATTCACGAGCCAGCGCCCCGGGTTCTCCTCGACGTAGTAGGTCAGCATCAGCGAGTTGCGCTCGCCGTCGGCGCGCGACGTGCGCGCGACGCTGTGCCAGCTTTCTCGAAAGACGACCGGGAACGCGTAGCCCGTGGCCGGCCGGAACGGCAAGGTCCGGGTGCGCAGCGCCGCGTCGCCGTCGCGCCCGTCGTGGAGGATCGTGCCCATCCCCGCGCGCGCGTCGTCGGGCGGCAGGTAGAACTGCGCGGTGATGGCCTTGCCCATCGAATCGCAATGGATGCCGATGCGATAGCCCCCGAGGTCGCGCAGCAGCATCGGGACGGGATAGAACGACAGCGTATCGATGCTCCGGCCGAAGCGGCGCTCGAGGGCCGGGCGGAACTTTCGCTTGAAGGCGTCCTGCAGCGCGCGCGAGCGCATCACGCGCGAGACCTCGAGCCACACGGCGCGCTGCGCGGCCGGCAGCCGCATGATCTGCTCCGGAAACAGGTAGAACTTGCGCCGCGCGCTATGGCCGTCGGCCTGCATCGCCTCGCGGTGCGTCAGCTCGCGGTACCGGTCGGTCGCCGGCAGATGGGCCAGCAGCGTTCGATAGTGCTCCGGCGAGAACACGTCCTCCAGATAGAGGTGGTCGAACGGAGTGGTCTGCACGGGTACCGCGTCGATCCGGGCGACGATCTCGACGTTCACCGCTCGCCTCGCGTGGCGCCCGAGGCGAAGAGCGTGTCGATCTCCTTCGCGTCGAGGCCGGCTTCGCGCAGGATTTCCGCGCTGTGCTCGCCGAGCCGTGGCGGCAGACGGCGGATCGTCGCGGGCGTCTTGCCGTACGTCACGGGGATGCCAGGCAACCGCAGCGTGCCTTCGCTCGGATGCTCGAGGATCTGCCAGAACCCGGTCGCTTCGAGGTGCGGATCCGTCAGCAGCGACTCCAGCGAGTTCATGGTCATGCCGGGAATGTTGTGGCGATCGAGGTCGGCCACCCACTCGGCGCTCGTCCGTGTCGCGGCGATCCTGCCGAGCTCTTCGTAGAGCACCTCGATGTGTTTGAGGCGCGTGCCGAGCGTCGTGAAGCGCGGATCGTCGAGCAGGTCCTGGCGGCCCACGATGGTGAAAAAGTCCCTCCAGTTCTGGTCAGTGTACGGCAGGATCGCCATGTAGCCGTCTTTCGTCTTGAACGGCCGCCGGTACGGGTTGAGCACGCGCTTGTAGCCGACGGTGTCGATCGGCGGCACGAACGTCTCGCCGTAGAGGTGCTCCACCATCATCCACGCCGCCATGCTCTCGAACATCGGAACCTCGACCTCTTGCCCCTCGCCCGTGCGCGCCTTGTGATAGAGCGCCGCCAGCACCGCCGCCAGCACGGTGAGCGAGCTGGTCTTGTCGGCCACGATGGTCGGCACGTAGCGCGGCTCGCCGATGAGCGACGCTTGCGCGGCGGCCACGCCGGACACGGCCTGGATGACGTCGTCGTACGCGGGCTTCTCTCCGTACGGCCCGGCGGCGCGAAACCCGTACGTGCCGACGTAGACGATGCCCGGGTTGATCGCGCGAAACGTCTCGTAGGACATCCCGAGCCGCGTCGCCGCTCGCGGCCGGTAGTTGTGGAGCAGCACGTCGGCGTTCGCGGCCAGGCGCCGCAGCACGCCTCGCGCGGCCTCCTGCTTCAAGTCGAGCACGATCGACCGCTTGTTGCGATTCACCGCGAGGTAGAACGCGCCCATGTTGTGGTTCCTCATGGGGCCGAGCTGGCGCGTCGTGTCGCCCTCGGGCGGCTCCACCTTGATGACGTCCGCGCCGAGATCGCCGAGCTGCTGCCCGGCCCACGGTCCGAGCACGACGGTCGTGCAGTCGACGACGCGAACGCCCGCGAGGGGTCCCGGCATGGTCAGAGCGCCGTGAAGAGCTCGACGCTCCACGCGCGGTGCGCGTCGGCGTCGGCCTTGAGGAAGCGGAAGCCGGCGGC
>JBGOTH010000596.1:0-2769 GCA_041476345.1 Methylomirabilia bacterium | reverse complement strand
GCGGTGAGACTTGTCATGCGTAACGTCGCCGGCTCGAAGCCCGGCCTCCTCGACCGTGGCACGCTCGGCCATCCCGGCAAGCTGTCGTTCGTCATTGCGGAGAACGAGACCGAGAGCCCATGGACGCCGCTGCACGTCGAGCGCGGATTCAAGAAGGAGCAGAGCACGGTCACGGTGATGGCGGCCCAGGGCCCGCACCAGTTCTACAACCAGCTCTCCAATACCGCGGAGGGCATCCTCACCACGTGCGCGGACGACATGCGCATCTCCGGCGGCATCATGGGGCAGCCCGAGTACGTCGTCCTCCTCGCCGGCGAGCACATGAAGACGATCGCCGCCGACGGGTGGACGAAGGCCGAGATCCGCAAGTTCCTGTTCGAGAAGACGCACACGTCGCACGAGCATCTGAAGCGCACGCAGCGGATGTCCGGCGCCGTCCAGCCCGGCGACGACAAGAAGATGCGGCCGCTCGTGGCCGCGCCCGAGGACATCATGATCGTCGCGGCGGGCGGCAACGCCGGCGCGTTTTCCGCATACATTCCGGGCTGGGGCAGCAAGCGGTCGTCCCAGGCGGTCACCAAGGAGGTCAAGTGATGGAGCTCCTCGATCCCACTGTCGAGCAACCCGCGCAGGCGATCAGCTTCGCGCCGCGGCCGCAGGCCCTCGCGGGCAAGCGCGTCGCCCTCATCGAGAACACGAAGTACAACTCGGACAAGCTGCTGGAGCGGATCGGCAACATCCTGAAGGCGGAGCACGGTATCGCAGACTGGAAGATCTTCCACAAGCACAACTCCAGCGTGCCGGCCCACAAGGAAGTCATCGATGAGGTGAAAGCCGGCTACGACGTCATGGTCGCCGGCGTCGGTGATTGAGGGTCCTGCTCGTCGGGCAGTGTGCTCGACGGAATCCTGCTGGAGAAGAACGGCATCCCGTCCGCGTCGATCGTGACGGACGTCTTCGAAGTCACCGGCCGCGCCATGGCCGAGCAGTGGGGGCTGCCGTACTACAAGTTCCTCGCGATGCCGCATCCGATCGCGAACCTGACCGAGGCTCAGCTCGATCAACGCGCCCGTGAGATGACCCCGCAGATCGTGAAGCTCTTGCTTCAAGGACAGTCGTAGCGCTTACGCACGGGGTGGGAGTGGCTTGGGGCTTTCGCAAGCCACCCCCGCCCGGTGTAGGGTCCCCCGGCTTGCGAAAACCCCAAGCCACTCCCACCCCGTGCACCGTTCTGCGGCGTCCATAGATTCAGAGCATCGATCGCCCCCGAGCCCGGAGTTTCGGGCGCCGTGGTGGTGTCGCAATCGACATCTTCAGACGATGTTCGGGCCCCTCTTCCGGCGCGTCCATGTTCCTCTGCGGCGCGAGCGCGTCACGCTGGCCGACGGGGATTTCGTCGATCTCGACTGGAGCGATGGCGGCACGCCCGCGGGCGCGCCGACATTGCTCGTGCTTCATGGACTCGAGGGCTCGTCGAAGTCGCACTACGCGCTCGGGCTGCTCGCCGGTGCGCGGGCGCGCGGGTGGCGCGGCGTGGTGCTCAACTTCCGATCGTGCAGCGGCGAGATGAACCGGCTGCCGCGCCTGTACCACTCCGGCGACACGGGTGACCTCGATGCGATCGTGCGCCTGCTGGTCGCGCGCGATCCCCGCGCGCGGCTCGGTGCCGTCGGCGTGTCGCTCGGCGGCAACGTGCTGCTCAAGTGGCTCGGCGAGCAGGGGGCCGATGCGCCGCGGGCGATGGTCGGCGGGGTCGGGATCTCCGTGCCGTTCGACCTCACGGCGTGTGCGCACGCGCTCGACCGCGGCTTCTGCAAGGTCGTCTACACCGCCAACTTCATGCGCACGATGCAGCGCAAGGTCGTGCTCAAGGCCCGCGACTACCCGGGCTTCGTCGATCTCGCGGCGGCGCGCCGCGCGCGCACCTTCGCGGCCTACGATGACGCGGTTACCGCGCCGCTGTTCGGTTTCGCGGATGCGGAGGACTACTGGCGGCGCGCGAGCTGCCGGCCGCACCTCGCCGCGATCGCGCGTCCCGCGCTGGTGATCAACGCCGCCGACGACCCGTTCGTTCCGCCTGACGCGTGGCCGGAGCCCGCCGAGCTGTCGGCGCACGTGCAGCCCGTCGTCACCTCGCGTGGCGGCCACGTCGGCTTCATCGACGGGCGCTGGCCATGGCGCTCGGATTCGTGGGCGGAGCGGCGGGCGCTCGACTTCCTCGCGACGGTCTTCTAGCATGCCGGCCATGCATCCCGACGCCTGGGGCTTACCGGTCACCACGTCGTCCGTCGGCGCGCTCGAACACTACGTGAGCGGTGCGCGCGGTCTGCTCGGTTGGGAAGCGACGGCACTGGAGGAATTCGAGCACGCGATTCGCGAAGACCCGCGGCTCGCGCTCGCGCACGCCGGCGCCGCCGTGTGTCTCTTCCTCGAGGAGCGCTTCACGGAAGCGCGGACCGCCGCCGAGGCCGCGCGCGCGGCCGCGGCCGATGCGACGCCGCGCGAGCGCAGCCACGTCGAGGCGATGGCGCTGCTGGTCGCGGGCAAGCCGCCGGATGCCGAGCGCGCCATGCGCGAGCACCTCGCGTCCTTCCCGCGCGATCTGACGATCCTCCAGCGCCTCTATTTCATCTGGTTCTGGCAGGGCCGCTTCCCGGAGATGCTCGGCTTCACTTCGGCGATCGCCGGCTCGTACGCGGGCGCGCCGTTCTTCAGCGGGCTCCACGCGTTCGCGCTCGAGCAGGCGAACCGCTGTGACGAGGCGGTGCG
>JBGOTH010000595.1:0-2774 GCA_041476345.1 Methylomirabilia bacterium | reverse complement strand
GACATCCCGACCAAGTGGTACAACATCATGGCGGATTTCAAGACGCCGCCCGCCCCCGTGCTGCATCCGGGTACCGGGCAGCCGATCGGCCCCGCGGATCTCGCCCCGCTCTTCCCGATGGAGCTGATCAAGCAGGAAGTCTCGACGCAGCGGTGGATCGAGATCCCCGAGCAGGTGCGCGACATCCTGCGCCTGTGGCGCCCGAGCCCGCTCTACCGCGCGCGCCGCCTCGAAAAGGCGCTCGGCACGCCGGCGCACATCTACTACAAGTACGAGGGCGTGAGCCCGGCGGGCAGCCACAAGCCGAATACCGCGGTGGCGCAGGCCTACTACAACAAGCAGGAAGGCGTCACGCGCCTCGCCACGGAGACCGGCGCCGGGCAATGGGGCTCGGCCCTCGCGCTCGCGAGCCAGATGTTCGGCCTCCAGTGCAAGGTCTACATGGTGAAGGTGTCGTATCAGCAGAAGCCGTATCGGCGCGTGATGATGGAGACGTGGGGGGCGCAGGTCGTCGCGAGCCCGAGCCCTGACACGCAGGCCGGCAAGTCGATCCTCGCGAAGGATCCGGATTCGCCGGGCAGCCTCGGCATCGCCATCAGCGAAGCCGTCGAAGACGCCGCCACGCGTGACGACACGAAGTATTCGCTCGGCAGCGTCCTCAATCACGTGCTGATGCACCAGACGGTCATCGGCCTCGAGGCGAAGAAGCAGCTCGAGAAGGCCGACGACGAAGCCGACATCGTGATCGGCTGCGCGGGCGGCGGATCCAACTTCGCGGGCCTCTCGTTCCCCTTCGCCGGCGACAAGCTCACCGGCAAGAAGAAGAAGACGCGCATCATCGCCGTCGAGCCCTCCGCGTGCCCCAGCCTCACCAAGGGCGTCTATACCTACGACTTCGGCGACACGGTCGGCCTGACGCCGCTGGTGAAGATGCACACGCTCGGGCACGGCTTCATCCCGGCGCCGCTGCACGCGGGCGGCCTGCGCTATCACGGTATGGCGCCGCTGGTCTGCAAGCTCTACGACGAGAAGGTCATCGAGGCCGTCGCCGTGCCGCAGGTGGCGACCTTCGAAGCCGCGATCCAGTTCGCGCGCAGCGAGGGCATCATTCCGGCTCCCGAGTCGGCGCACGCGATCCGCGTGGCCATCGACGAGGCGCTGCGTTGCAAGAAAGAAGGCAAGCGGCAGACGATCCTCTTCAATCTCTCGGGCCACGGCAACTTCGACATGGGCGCCTACGAGGCGTACCTCGCGGGCAAGCTCCTGGACTACGCGTATCCGGCTTCGAGCATCGCGGAGGCACTGCGCGGCGTGCCGAAGGTGAACGCGTGATCGGGTGAGCACCGCGAAGAAGGTCGTGCTGGTCACGGGAATGAGCGGCTTGATCGGCACGGCGCTGCGCACGCATCTCGATCCGGCGCAGTACGAGCTGCGATCGCTGAGCCGTCGCGCCGTCGACGGCGTGCCGAGCCACCGCGCCGACATCGGCGACCTCGACGCGATCCGGCCCGCGTTCGCCGGCGTCGACACGGTCGTGCACCTCGCGGCCGCGGTGGGCAACCCACCCTTCGAGGCCTTGCTGCGGGCGAACGTCGTCGGCACCTACAACGTCTTCGAGGCCGCGAGGCTCGCCGGTGTCTCGCGGGTGATCTTCGCGAGCAGCGGTGCGGTCATCAGCGGCTGGGAGCGGGCGGAGCCGTACCTCGCGTTGTCGGAAGGACGCTACGAGGGGCTGCGTGACTGGCCGATGATCACCCAGGCCACGCCGTTGCGGCCGTCAGGTCTCTACGGCGCGAGCAAGGCGTGGGGCGAGGCGCTCGCCCGCCAGTATTCGGACGCGCACGGACTGTCGGTGATCTGTTTGCGCATCGGCCGCGTGAGGGCCGAGGACCGCCCCACGGAGCCGCGCGAGTTCGCCGTGTGGTGCAGCCGGCGCGACGTGGCGCGCATGATCGAGCGCTGCCTCGCCGCCCCGGCCACCCTCCGCTTCGACATCTTCTTCGTCGCGTCGCGTAACCGCTGGGGCTATCGCGACATCGATCACGCGCGCGCGGTCGTCGGGTTCGAGCCGGTCGACGCGGCCGAAGACCACCGCGTGTAACACTTCA
The DNA here is from genome assembly GCA_041476345.1 of Methylomirabilia bacterium. GTDB lineage: Bacteria > Methylomirabilota > Methylomirabilia > Rokubacteriales > CSP1-6 > VGLJ01. The sequence continues at coordinate 666 of JBGOTH010000595.1, read as the reverse complement.
GGCGGCGCGCGTGAAGACGATCTCGAGCTCGCGGCCGAGCACGCGATCGGTGATGGAGAGCAGCCGGCCGACTTCCGCCGCGCCCACGCCGGGAAACGTCACGCGCCACGGACGGAACGCGCGCTTCCGCACGACGGGCGCGACGACGGCGCCGAGCTCCGCGTGGATCGCATCGGTCAGCATGATCTGGCGGGCGGCGACGCGGCTCCGCGCGCGCTGCACGCCCTCCGCGAGCATGAGCAGCGCGACGATCGCGAAGACCGGACTCGATAGCACCAACACCGTTGCGACGATCACCATGACGATCTCCCTTTCTGTTCGTTCACCGGGTATGACACCGGCGGGAAACCGCTGTGAAAGTGCCTGCGGCTATTCGGCGATGTGGAGCTGAGCTGCGATCGGATGCAGGTCCGGGCGGCAGGTCATGCAGGGCGCGAGGCCCGCGCCCTCCGCACGCTCGCGCGACCCGTAGAGCGTAAGCCGCCAGAGCGGCAGCGTGGAGAGCGATCCGCACGTCGGCACGCAGTACTCCGTGTCGTGGTCGGCACGCATGTACATCGCGTCGCGCACGATGTGGCCTTCGCGTCGCGCGTGCGCGAGCGGCACGCCTTCGAGCGTGAGCAGGCGCTCCTTCAGCCCGAGCTTGTCACCTGCGTACCCCGTCAG
>JBGOTH010000594.1:0-2775 GCA_041476345.1 Methylomirabilia bacterium | reverse complement strand
TGCCGCCCGACAAGGAGCTGTTGGAACACGTTCCCCTCGAGATCTTCGAGACCGCGCAGCACATCGCCAGCCGCGGACCGTTCCTGGTCGCCCAGGAAGTGCTGCCGGCCATGCGACAGCGAGGGGCCGGCAGCTTCCTCATCTCGAACAACCAGTTCTCGTTGCGGGGTCGCAAGCGCCTGACGGGACAGTCGCTCTACTATCCGCGCACGATGATGCGCACGCTCGCCCAGGTGCTCACGGAAGAGTATTCCGAGCACGGCGTCCACGTGGCCAACGTCGTCATCGACGGCCTCATCGACTCACCGGGCACGAGAGCCCTTGCGAGAGCGCAGAAGAATCCCGAGATCGTGATGAACCCCGTGAAGATCGCCGAAGCGTTCTATTACTTGCACACGCAGGACAAGTCCTGCTGGACGCACGAGCTGCAGCTGACGCCGTTTTCTACCAAGCCGAGCTTCTGACGCCATGAACTGGCTGGTGAAGGAAGAGCCGACGCACTACGGATTCGACGCGTTCGTGAAGGACAAGAAGGCGGTGTGGAGCGGAGTGCGGAACGCGCTGGCGCAGAAACACTTGCGCGCGATGAAGAAGGGCGACCGCGTCCTCTACTACCACACGGGCGACGAGAAGGCGGTGGTCGGCATCGCGAAGGCGCTCTCCAACGCCTATCCGGATCCCGAGGACGAGAGCGGAAAGTACGTCGCGGTGGATCTGGCACCGGTCGAGCGGCTCCCGAGACCGGTCACGCTCGGCGAGATCAAGGCGGACGCGGCCTTCAAAGACTTTCCGCTGGTTCGCATCTCGCGGCTCTCGGTGATGCCGGTCACGGACGCCGAGTGGGCGCGGATCATTACCGCTGCACGCCGCTGATACCGCGCGCCCTATCCACCGATCGCGAGCGGGTGCAAGACGTCGATCGCCCAACCCACGTCGAGGCGTTCGCCCAACCAGGTGGGACACGTCGTGCGCGCATTCAGATCGAGACCAAGCATCCGATTCCCGGCGCGCAACGCATGAACGGGATCGGTGGGGACACCAGGTGGAATCGGAGCGTCCGGTATCGATCTCCCGTCCGGTCGGGAGAACCGCAACGCGCCGTCGGCCTGTCGCTCCACCCTGTATCCCTCCTCGTGCACGGCGCGGTGATGGCGGCGACAGAGCAGCGCGAGATTAGAAAGCGTCGTGGGCCCTCCCTGTGCCCAGTGGCGAATGTGATGACCCTGACCGACGGAAACGCCACAGCCCGGGAATCGGCATCCTCGGTCGCGGTGATGCAGCGCGCGCCGCAGCGCGGGCGGGATCGTGCGCGTCCGGGCGGCGACTTCGATAGTTCGCCCATCGGGATCGTGTCGCATCACCACGCGACTCGCGTCGCACGCCAGGCGGCGGGACGTTTCCGCGGAAACGTGCGTGCCCGTCTCGAGGACGGACTGCCCCGACGCGTCTGAGTCCGCCAGCACCGTGGCATCAACGTGGACCACGACCTGGTAGCGCTCACCGGGCGCGCCCGGATCGATTCCGTGGTGAAGCGCGGTCTCCGCCAACAGGGTCAGCGCGTCAGCCTGCTGTTGCGCCATCGAAGGCGTTTCCGCGGAAACGTCCTCCGCGCGCGTTCGCTGGTATAGCGTCTCCCGCGCCGCGGCGAGCGCTTGCATCAGTGCCGCGCCAGCCTCTGGTGTGAGCCGCCCACGGATGACGACCATGCCGTCCTCGTCTTGATGCACGTAGAGGGCGCGGCTCTTGTGGCGTTGGGCGGTCTCCCTCGCCTCGGCCAGCTGATCGACACGACGCCAACCGCGAACGATCTGCTCGACGTGGCACGCCGTGCCCGCTCGGCCCACGGCAAGCAGACGCTCCTCGGTCTCGGGCGTGGCCACGCGCGTCAGCGCTCGCACCTTTGCGTACGAGAGCTCGCCGCGAGAGAGTGCTTCGGTCAATCGAGGCAGCGAGCCGAGCGCGCGCGCGACGCGGACCCGCTCGCGCGCCGCGCCGAGGTCCATTCCCACGCGCCACGCCAGCCAGTGGGCGCAGGATCGGAAGCCGGTGTTCCAGCCGTCACGCGCGTCGAACTAACGTATGAGCTCCAGCAGGCGCGCGGTGGCGGCTTCGAGATGCGCGGACAACTCCGCGATCTCATCGCCCAGCCGATCGATTTCGGTATTGAGTGCGACGATGTTCATGGGCGAAATCTACACCGTGGTTTTCATGGCGCCTGAGAGCCTCGAGGAGGCACGATGAGCCGGTCGGTCATGATTTTTCGAGGACGCGCAATGTTTGATGGGCTCCACGGCCCGCGCGCGACGCTCTGAGAGGGGATTCCCGATGCCCTCGGCCGCGCAGCGAATGCGCGTCCTGAGACCTGTCAACCGAAATGTTCGCGCAAGCGAATGAGAGCGACGCTCGCTGGTCTCGGCGTCGGATGATACTCTGGCGCGCGCTCCCAAGGAGGAAGGCCATGAAGAAGCTCGTCGCCTTGCACGTGCTGGCGATCGCGCTCGGCGCGCTGATCGTCAGCGCCGCCGACGCCCAGGAAGTCATCAAGATCGGCTGCCCCACCAAGACCTACTTCCCCACCATCCTCGCCACCGTCGCGAAAGAGAAAGGGCTGTTCGAGAAGGAAGGGCTGAAGCCCGAGATCACCATCTACCGCGGGGGCGGCGAGACGTTCGAAGCCCTCGCCGCCGGGTCCGCCGATCTCGGGACCGTCGCCGTGCCGCTCGTCGCCACCTCGCGCAAGCGCGGCGTGCTCACGAAGATCGTCGGCGGCGTCGG
>JBGOTH010000593.1:0-2776 GCA_041476345.1 Methylomirabilia bacterium | reverse complement strand
CGGAACATTTCACGCCCCAACTTCGGCGTGTAGGAGCGCGATGAACGATCAGCCGCGGTGGTTGAATGTGTTCAATGACGTGAGCAGCTCGAGCTTTACCGATGTGCTTCGGCGCGATCATCCCCACCTCCTCGCCGGGACACAGGTGCGCCCCGAGGACGCCGTCACGGTGCCCCATGGCACCACCGTGCTCGCCGTCCGCTACCGCGACGGCGTGATCATGGCGGGCGACCGCCAGGCCACCGCGGGCTACCAGGTGGCGAGCCGGCGCATCGAGAAGATCTTCAAGGCCGACGAGCTGTCCGGCGTCGGCATCGCGGGTGCCGCGGGCCCCGCCGTGGAGATGGCCAAGCTCTTCCAGACCGAGCTCGAGCACTACGAGAAGGTGGAAGGCGACAGCCTGTCGCTCGAAGGCAAGGCGAACAAGCTCGGCCAGATGATCCGCATGAACCTGCCGATGGCCATGCAGGGGCTCGCGGTGGTCCCCATCTTCGCGGGGTACGACGAGAAGTCGGCCGGCGGCCGGCTCTTCAAGTACGACATCACCGGCGGCCGCTACGAGGAAACGAACTTCGAGTCGCAGGGCTCCGGCAGCAAGGATGCGCGCGACTCGCTGAAGAAGCTCTGGAAGAAGGACATGACGCGCGACGAGGCGGTGCGGGTGGCACTCGAGGCGCTCTTCGACGCCGCCGACGAGGATATAGGCACCGGGGGACCGGATCTCGTGCGCGGCATCTTCCCGACCGTGAAGACCATCACCCGCGACGGCTTCGGAGATCTGCCCGAAGCCGAGGTGCGCCACGTCTGCGAGACGATCATCGGCGAGCGCTCCACGAGCGGGAACGGAGCTTAGCCATGCCGCTCCCCTACTACGTCAGCCCCGAGCAGATGATGAAGGACAAGGCCGAGTATGCCCGCAAGGGCATCGCGCGCGGCCGCTCCATCGTCACCCTCGAGTACGGTGGGGGCATCCTGCTCGTGGCCGAAAATCCGTCGTCGCTCCTCCACAAGATCTCGGAGGTCTACGACCGCATCGCCTTCGCGGGCGTGGGCAAGTACAACGAGTTCGAGAACCTCCGCATCGCCGGCATCCGCCACGCCGACGTAAAGGGCTACTCCTACAGCCGCGGGGACGTGACGGCGCGGGCGCTCGCGAATGCGTACTCCCAAGCCCTCGGCAACATCTTCACCCAGGACAACAAGCCGTTCGAGGTAGAGGTGCTGGTGGCGGAGGTCGCGGACGGCCAGAACGGCTCGCGGAACGAGATCTACCACATCCTGTACGACGGCACGATCGAGGACGAGCGCAACTATGCGGCCATGGGCGGTCAGGCCGAGGAGATCCGGCGCTTCCTCAAGGAACATTACAAGGAAGCGCTGCCGCTCGGGGACGCCCTCCAGCTCGGCGTGCGCGCCCTCAACGTCACGCAGAACAAGAGCCTGACGGCGAAGGACCTGGAGGTAGGGGTGCTGGACGGCACCAAGCCCCGGCGACGGTTCCGGCGCCTCACCACGGACGCGCTCGGGCAACTCCTGGGCGCTTCCTCGTAGCTTCGTGCTAGGCTGAGTTCCGGATGAAGCGCCGGATCTTCGGCATCGAGAACGAGTACGGCCTCACCTGCACGCTCAACGGTCAGCGCCGCCTCAGCCCCGACAACGTTGCGCGCTACCTCTTCGAGAAGGTCATCCCCGGCGCCCGCAACGCCAACGTCTTCCTGGAGAACGGCGCCCGGCTCTACCTCGACACCGGCTTCCATCCGGAGTACGCGACGCCGGAGTGCGACGACGTCGCGGAGCTGGTCATCCACGACAAGGCGGGCGAGCGCATCGTCGAGGACCTGCTTCACCAGGCGGAGAAGCGCCTGCGGGAGGACGGGATCTCCGGATCGATCCTGCTCTTCAAGAACAACACGGACTCCGCCGGCAATTCCTACGGGTGTCACGAGAACTATCTGGTGAGCAGGGATGTGTCCTTCCAACGGTTGGCGGAAGCGCTGATTCCGTTCTTCGTGACCCGCCAGATATTCGCGGGCGCGGGCAAGGTGTTGCAAACGCCGCGCGGCTTCCACTACTGCCTGTCGCAGCGGGCCCAGCACATCTGCCAGGAGATCTCGGGCGCCACGACATCGTCCCGGTCGATCATCAACACGCGCGATGAGCCGCACGCCGATGCCGAGCGCTACCGCCGGCTGCACGTGATCGTGGGCGACTCCAACATGTCGGAGTTCGCCACGTTCATGAAGGTCGGGACGACGGCGCTGGTCCTCGACATGATCGAGGACGGGTTCTTCGACCGCGACTACTCGCTGCAGTCGCCGGTGCAGGCGATCCGCGACATCAGCCACGACCCGACGCTGCGCGAGACGATCAAGCTGAAGGACGGGCGCAGCATCTCCGCCCTCGACCTGCAGCTCGAGTACCTCGAATACGCGACGCGCTACGTCGATTCGATCCAGGCCGACGACAAAACCAAGGACGTGCTCGCCAAGTGGACGTACGTCCTGGAGGCGCTCCAGACGGATCCGATGCAGCTCAACCGCGAGCTCGACTGGGTCATCAAGCGCGAGTGGATCCAGAACTACATGGACAAGAACCGCCTGTCCTGGCGCGACCCGAAGATCTCGCTGATGGACCTGCAGTACCACGACATCCGCCCGGACCGCGGCCTCTACTACCGTCTCGTCGCGCGCGACATGGTGGACCGCATCACCGACGACGAGACGATCGAGGCCGCGAAGCACAAGCCGCCGCAGACGACGCGCGCGCGCCTGCGCGG
>JBGOTH010000592.1:0-2776 GCA_041476345.1 Methylomirabilia bacterium | reverse complement strand
CGTCTCCTGTCCTCGCCGAAGTGTGGGCGGTGGGCCGGGGTGGACGGCCGACATCCGCAGCCGCCTCGGGCGAGGACAGGAGGCCGTCTACCCCGGCCCACCGCCCTCACCTCGGCTGCGGATGTCGCCGCCACACTCCCGGCCCCGCGCATGAATAATCCAGGCTAGGGGTCGCCCTCTGACGAGTCAAGGTAGGCCAGCGCTTCGTCCCGTGTGCGCACGATCCCCAGCGCCTGTGCCTCCCTCGCCCGATCCAACAGGGCGCCCACGGCGGGTCCGGGCGGAAGCTGGAAGCGGCTCATGACGTCCTCGCCTCGGAGCAGCGGCTGCGCCACGACTGTAGCCTGCTGCTCCTGCCAGCCTCCCATCAGCCCGCGCACGACCCAGGATTGCCGCCACGCCGCCCGCGGCGAGATGCCGGTGACGGCGGCGCCGTCGACGATGGCGAGCAGCAGGAGATCGCGGCTGTCCTCCGCGAGGTCACGGAAGAAACGATAGCGCGCACGGCCCGTGATCTCCCCGGACTGCGCCAGGTGCATCGGACGAAGGTGCTGCCGCACGAGCCGCTCGACGATCGCGACCGCGCGGCCCGGCAGCCGCAACCGTTCGCCGATCGCGCGGGCCTGCTGAGCACCGATGACGTCGTGCTCGAAGAACCGCACCCGGCCTCGCTCCACTCGGCGCGTCTCGGGCTTCGCGACGTCGTGGAGCAACGCTCCGAGCCGCAGGAGACGGACGCGGTCGACGCCGCCGCCCACGTCCTCCGCGAGGTGGGCGCCGAGATCCTCCGCGATGTCGCCGAAGATCGCGAGGTGGCCCAGCAACCCGTCGGCACCCTCCACCGCCCGCAGCGAGTGCTCCAGCACGTCGAAGCGATGGGGACGCGGCTGCGCGGTGACACGCATCGGCTCGACCTCGGGAAACAGCGCGGCGAGCAAGCCGAGCGCATCGAGTCGCCGCAGGGCGCGACCGGCGCGCGGCAGCCCGAGGAGGAGCAGCAGCTCGTCGCGCATGCGCTCGGCCGACACCGTGGGAAGCGATGGGGCGACGATGCGGATGGCGCGCACGGTCGCGGGCGTGAGCCGGAGACCCAGCGTCGCTTCCAGCCGCACGCCGCGCAGCGTGCGCAGCGGATCGTCGGCGAGCACGCGCGGATCCGCGGGCCGCAGGCGACCCGCGGCAAGATCTACCAGTCCACCGGTGGGATCGACGATCGCCGCCGCGCCATCGCGGAGCAGCGCGCGCAGCGGCACGGCGAGCGCGTTGACGGTGAAGTCGCGCGCGCCAAGGTCGGCGGCGAGCGTCGCCGCACGCCAATCGGTGATGTCGAGCCGCGATGCGCCGGCAATGACGCGCGCCGCGCCACGCCCCGCATCGAGAGCCAGGAAGGCGCCGCCGACACGATCGGCGACCCGGCGAGCGAGATCGAGCGCTCCACGCGGCACGGTGACGTCGACGTCGACACCGCGGCGCGCCGCATCGCGACGCAGGCACGCGTCGCGGACGGCCCCGCCGACGAGGGCCGCATCCGATCGAGGGCCGGCCACGAGGACCGCGCGGAGGAGTGACAAGGCGCGCGGGTCGAGAGCGGTGAGGCGGAGACGGCGCAACCTTACCCGAGTTCGAGGCCGTTGGCGCCGATTCGGAACTCCACGATCTCGTCGCTCATCGCGCTGCCGCGGTGCTTCACCACGCACAGCATCCGGGCGAGCCGCGGGCCGACGCGCTCGCTGCCCATCACGATGATGGTGTTGGCGGTGGCCCCGATGTCGCCGGCCGCGACCTTGCGCGCAAGCAGATCCTCGAGCCGCGTGTCCTCCGTCGTCACCAGCAGGAGCGTCGCGATGGCGGCGTGATCGTAGCGGTGCGCGTCGATGAACGCTCGGTGCTGCCACACGGGCAGGCAGATCTCCATCCCGAGCGTCTCCGAGTCCCGGTGGACAACCTTTCGGTACAGCTCGTCGAAGATGAAGAACTGGATGGAGTCCGCGGGCGAATCCATCGGCTCCACTCCGTCCACCACGAGCCGGCGCGTCCCCTCCGCGAAGTGGAAATAGAGAAACGGCCGGACCGTGTAGAGCGCCTGGCTGTACGACGCCTTCCAGCTCCAGTCGAACTCGAAGCTGCCGTCGGGCGTCGGCACTTGGAAATCGCGCACACGTCCCACCCAGGGAAGCGCGTTCGAATAGTAGGCCGCCATATCGGCGGCGGGCGGGTACGGATCGCTCATCGGCGTCACCGTGTGGCGCCACGGACGAAGATCCCACGCGAAGAGGCGTTTCGCGTACTCGTCGTGCTGCTGCGAATCGCCGCGACCGTTCATGTCGAGCACGACGCCCCGCGCGCCGTCGACGACGCGGCCGTGATCCGCGAAGGTCAGTCCAAGATGTGTCTTGCCGATGCCCGTCGCGCCGTAGATGACCGTGAGCGTCCCAGGCAGCAGACCGCCGCCGAGCATCGCGTCGAGCTTGGGAACGCCGGTCGAGACACGCGTCGCCACGGCCGCCGATTCTACTCCGTGCGTCCTTTGCGGTGAAACTGCCCCTCGGAGCGCCGGCGCAATTCGGCGAGCGTCGTCGCCTAGCCCGGGCCCGTGTCGTCGCAGCGCTTCTCGAAGCGACCACGCGTTCCCTCGAGCGCGCGACGCAGCGCGACGAAGTCGCGAAGCAACTTACCGCCTACCGTACGGCGCGGGCGACTACCAACGGCACGGGCTCCCCGGGCTTCGCCCGCTCGCGCCGTCGCGCGCTCTTCGCGTCAGCCGACGATCAGCGCG
>JBGOTH010000591.1:0-2777 GCA_041476345.1 Methylomirabilia bacterium | reverse complement strand
CGGCATCTGCGGGATGAAGTGCGTGCGGTAGAAGTGCTCGAGCTGCTCGCGGCCCACGCCGCCCGTCAGGACCGGCACGTGGTTGACGCGGGGATGCTCGACCATCGTGGCGATCGCCGCCTTGGCGTCCTTCGTCGTGAATTCGCTGGCGAGGTGCTCTTCCCACCGGCGGAGCAACGCCTGCTGGGCTTCCGAGAGCGATTCGTCCACGGCCGCTTCCTCCCGTGTGTGTTGGTTATGCGGTGGGCGCGAGCGCCGCGCGGGCGCGCTCCCTCATCCAGTCCGGCAGCGGGGTCGGGCGGCGCGCGTCGAGATCGAGCAGCACGCCGAGCTGATCGAGCGCCGCCAGCCGCTTCCCCGTGCGCGCGTCGAGCATCTGGTAATACAGGCGCATGGACGAGTTGCCGATGTGGAGCGGCGCGCTTTTCACGACGATCTGCGTGCCGACGCGGAGCAGATCGTCCACCGCGAGCTGGAACTCGAACGTCGAGAAGCCGCGCCGCTCGTCGCGATAGAACGCGGGCGTGAGGCCGAAGACAGCGGTGGCGTGGGCGTTGGCGGCGGCGAAGCGGTGGACGTAGTGGGTGAGCGCGCTGCCGCCGGTGACGTCGATCTCCCACGGCCGCACCGTGTCGCGCACGACGTCGGTGAATTTCTCGAGACCCCGCGGCTGCGGGCGCATCTCACGCGTCGGCCCGTCCCAGCTCACGCGATACGTCTCGGCCTTCTTCCGCACGTCGGCGGTGACGGCGGCGCGAAACCGATGCTCGACGGTGGTCGTGAGCGCGCCGTCGCCGGAGTCGAAGATCTTGTGCCCGACGAGCAACGAGTCGTCGGCGACGTCGATCACGCCGCTCTCGATGTGGAAGATGTCGCCCACGCGCAGCTCGCGCTGGTAGCGCACGTACACGTCGGTGGTCGGCGCCGCGGTCGGGCTGAGGCCCACCGCGTCGAGGAACGTGAAGGCGGCGTCGCCGAGCCGCGCGAAATAGAACGCGACGGTGAAGTGATCGGTGTTGTCGATCTCCCAGCGGTGGACGTCGCTGCGGACGGTCTCGAGCCAGCTCACCGGGAGAGCTTCCGTCCGATGCGCTTTTCGATCACGTGCGTCACCGCCGAAAAATCCTCCTTGCCCCAGCCATTCTCGACGGCTTCGGCGTACGTACGCTTCGTCTCCTCGAGCATGGGCGTCGGGACCTTCGCCGCGTGGGCGAGATCGAGCGCGAGCCCCGCGTCCTTCAGCATCAGCTCGGCCATGAAGGTCGGCGAGAAGTCGCCGTCGAAGATGCGCTTGGCGCGCCGGTCGAAATACGTGCCGTACGCCATGCCGCCGCCCTTGCACACGACGTCGTAGAAGATGTCGCGGTCGACGCCGGATGCCACGCACATCGCGAGCGCTTCGGCGACCGCGACGGCGGTGACGGCGCCGAGACCGTTGTGGATGAGCTTCACGCGATTCCCGGACGCTGAACCGCCCACGTACATGTGGAGCTTGCCCATGATCTCGAGATACGGCGCGATCGTCGCGAGCTTCGCCTGGTCGCCGCCGACGATGAAGAAGATCTCACCGGAGACGGCCTGCGGCTGCGAGCCGAGCATCGGTGTGTCCATGTGCGTGATGCCCTTCGCGGTGAGCGCCTTCGACAGCTCGAGCGTCGTCTCGGGGCTGACCGTCGAGCAATCGCAGGTGACGAGACCCGGTTTGGCGCCGGCGGCGATACCGTCCACGCCGAGATAGACATTGCGCACGATCGTGTCGTTCGGCAGCGCGGTGAAGACGACCGCGGATTGCGCGGCCACGTCCGCCGCGGACTTCGCGATAGTCACGCCCGGCAGCTTCGCGAGCGCTGCCGTCGCCCCTGCGCTCGCGTCGAAGATCACGGGCGACTTCCCCGCCTTGGCAAGATTGCTCGCCATCGGACCGCCCATCGTCCCGAGACCGATGAATCCCACGCGCTGACTCATTCGCGCTCTCCCTTGAAAATGTCCCCTCTGAACCTTGACCGTCCATGACGGTCAAATGTCTCCTTCGCCGGCTCGTGCCGACAACCCACGCATGGTACCGCGATTGACCGCGCACGCCGTCGCGCCGACAATCGCGCTCATGAGCGGCACGCACGATCTGCTCGGCCGGTTGCTGCGCGGGCGTCCCGTCGTGCTCGCCGGCGGAGAGGACGCGGGGGCGTGGTGGCGCGCATTTCGCGCGGCCGAGCTGGCGCCGATGTCACCGTTCGATCGCGCGGTGGTCGCCGGCTTTCGCGCGGACCGGTTGGCCGGCGCCTTTGCGGGCGGCTATCAGGGCGCGCTGCGTACGCTCGTGCCCGGGACGCTGGCTGACGATGACGTCATCGCGTCGTTCTGCGTGAGCGAGCCCGGCGGCAATTCGCCGCGCGCGATCGAATCCCGCCTCACGCCGCGTGCCGGCGGCGGGTTCACGCTGAGCGGGCACAAGCGCTGGAGCACGATGGCGCCGGTGGCGAGCGTGCTTCTCGTCGCCGCGCACGAAGGCGTCGATGCCGCGGGCCGCAAGCGCTTCAAGCTCGTGCGCGTCGATGCGACGGCGTCCGGCGTCACGATCGCGCGCATGCCGCCCACGAAGTTCATCCCCGAGGTGCCGCACGCTGAGCTGCATCTCGACGCCGTGGCGGTCGCCGCGGACGCGCTGCTTCCCGGCGACGGCTACAACGACTACGTGAAGCGATTCCGGACGGTGGAGGACATCCTGATCCACGGCGCCGTGCTCGGCTACTTTCTCAGTGCGGCGCGCCGCTTCGATT
>JBGOTH010000590.1:0-2779 GCA_041476345.1 Methylomirabilia bacterium | reverse complement strand
TCGGATCCGTGCGCACGAGCAGGAAACACCAGTCGGCGACGTGGCCCATGCTGGTCCACACCTTCTGTCCGTTGACGACGTACTGATCGCCGTCGCGCACGGCGCGTGTCTGGAGATTCGCCAGATCCGATCCGGCATTGGGCTCGGAAAATCCCTGGCACCACATTTCATCGGCCGTCAGGATCTTCTTCAGGTGCTTCTGCTGCTGCGCCGGCGTGCCGTGCTTCATCAGCGTGGGCCCGAGCATCGACACCCCGCCGCGGTTGACGATCTGCGGCGACTCCGCGCGCCCCATCTCCTGATACAGGATGACCATCTCGGTCAGGCTGGCGCCGCGCCCGCCGAACTCGCGCGGCCAATCCATGCCCACGTACCCGGCCTCGGCCATCGTCTTCTGCCACCAGCGCAGCCGGACGAATTCTTCCTTGTTCCCGCGGGAGGCCGCGAACGACTTCCCTTTCAAATCCTCAGGAAGGTTCCGCTCCAGCCACAGGCGCACTTCTTTCCTGAAGTTCTCTTCCAGCTCGGAGAAGTCGAAGTTCATGGCCGTTGCTCCGCGCGCGCGAAGCGCCGCGCGCTTCCTACGACGCAGCGCGATCCGCGGCGCCGAGAAGGGTCCGGATGCGAGGAAGCGAGGAGCGGGACGACTGAGGCGTGGCCCGGCCACGTCGCAGGGAGGCCCCGACGAGCTGACGAAGCAGATGGGCCCTTATCGGCGGCGCGCCGCCACGCGAAATACGTTTCAGCTGCCAAGGGGCAGAGCCGCATGCTGTCTCCTTGCTCCTATAATCGCTGTCGCGTACATCTCGGGGAGGACGCTCATGACAACACAGGCGCTCAGGAGCCGCAACTGGTTCGGCCGTCAGGATCTCGACGGATTCGTGCACCGCTCGTGGATCAAGGCCGAAGGCTTCAGCGATCACATGTTCGACGGCCGTCCGGTGATCGGCATCGGCAACTCGTGGTCCGAGCTGACGAACTGCAACTCGCATCTCCGCCAGCTCGCCGACGCGGTGAAGCGCGGTGTGCTGAGCGCGGGCGGCTTCCCGTTGGAGTTCCCCACGATCTCGCTCGGCGAAATTCTGATGAAGCCGACCACGATGCTCTTCCGGAACTTGATGGCGATGGACGTGGAGGAATGCATCCGCGCCTATCCCCTCGACGCCGTCGTGCTGCTCTCGGGGTGCGACAAGACCACGCCCGCGATGCTGATGGGCGCCGCGTCCGCCGACGTGCCGGCGATCATGGTGACGGGCGGTCCGATGCTGCGCGGGCGCTGGCGCAAGGAAGATCTCGGCTCGGGCACCGACAACTGGCGGCTCTGGGCCGAGCGCCGCACCGGCCAGCTGAGCGACGAAGACTGGGCCGAAGCGGAATCGTGCATGTCGCGCTCGAACGGCCACTGCATGGTGATGGGCACCGCGTCGACGATGGCGTCGATGGTGGAAGCGCTCGGCATGACGCTGCCCGGCAACGCGGCGATCCCCGCGGTCGACTCACGACGCTACGCGATGGCGGAGCTGGCGGGACGGCGCGCCGTCGAGATGGCGAAGGCCGGTGGCCCGAAGCCGTCCGAGATCCTCACGAAAGAAGCGTTCGACAACGCGATCCGCGCCGACATGGCGATCGGCGGCAGCACGAATGCCATCATTCACCTGGTCGCCATCGCGGGCCGCGCGGGCGTCACGCTGCCGCTCACGCGCTTCGACGAGCTCTCGCGCACCACGCCGCTGCTCGCGAACGTGCGCCCGTCCGGCAAACATCTGATGGAGGACTTCTTCTACGCGGGCGGCCTGCCCGCCGTGCTGAAGGAGCTGCTGCCGCTGCTGCACGGGAGCGCGCTGACGGTGAACGGCCAAACCATCGCGGACAACGTGCGCGGCGCCGTCTGCTACGACGAGGACATCATCCGTCCGCTCGGGATGCCGATCGCGCAGGAAGGCGGCACCGTGATCCTCACCGGCAACCTCTGTCCGGGCGGCGCCGTGCTCAAGCAGTCGGCGGCGTCACAGCATCTCCTCACGCACCGAGGGCGCGCCGTCGTGTTCGAAGACCACGCGGACATCCACAAGCGCATCGACGATCCGAACGTGGCGATCGACGAGACGTCGATCCTGGTGCTGAAGAACGTCGGCCCGCGGGGCGCGCCCGGCATGCCGGAATGGGGCGCGGCGCCGATCCCCGCCCGCCTCTTGAAGAAGGGCGTGAAGGACATGGTGCGCATCTCGGACGCGCGCATGAGCGGCACGTCGTACGGCACCGTCGTGCTGCACGTGGCGCCGGAATCGGCGGTGGGCGGACCACTCGCGCTCGTGCGGGACGGTGACGAGATCGAGCTCGACGTACCGAACCGCAAGCTCACGCTGCGCGTGAGCGACGAGGAGCTCGCGAAGCGTCGCGCCGTATGGACGCCCCGCGCGCCGCACTACGAGCGCGGCTACGGGCGGCTCTTCCTCGATCACGTGCTCCAGGCGAACGAGGGCTGCGACTTCGATTTCCTGCGCGGGAAGACGCCGGTCCGCACGGAAGACACCGCGGGGCCGTCGCACAGCTAGGTCGCGGCGAGACTCGTGGCCCCGCTCGGCGCGACCCTATAGTCGGCTGCTTCAGGCTCGATGTAGACGAGGCTTCGCCTCGCCTCATCTGCGCAGGCGCACCGACCATAGGGCCGCGCCGGGCCGCCTACCGGTCTCGCCGCGACCTGAGGTCAAAGCTAGCCGTGATCGGCTTCACCTCTTCGTGCGAGACGCAGACGAACGGCCGATGAGCGGGCCGAGGA
>JBGOTH010000589.1:0-2783 GCA_041476345.1 Methylomirabilia bacterium | reverse complement strand
GCGGGCGCCCTCTCCGGGGGCCCGACGATTCAACCTGGGAACCCGCGGATGGGCGGCACCATCAACAACATGTTCGCCGTCGTGCTCGATCCCGCCCGCCTCGCCGGCGTGGACTGGCTGCGCCGGGAGATCGACGGCTTCGTCGATTATCTGAAAGCCTCGCCTCCGACCGATCCCGCCGCCCCTGTGCTCGTGCCCGGCGAGCCCGAACGACTGGCGCGTGCGGCGCGCTCGCGCGATGGGATCGACGTCGATGCCACGACGTGGGAGGAAATCCTTCAGGCCGGCGAGGCCGTCGGTCTGCCCCGCGCCACCGCCGAAGCTCTCGTTACCGACTAGCCTTCACCAACCTCGCGATCTCGCCCCTCTCCGGGCTGCTTCTGAAACTATCTTTTGATACAGGCCTTTATGTGATATTTACAGTAAGAACGTAGGGATTAGTGTATTGGGAATAGAGGGTTTTTGGATATGACACTCACACGGCCGATCGGAATCCTGGACGAGCATCCGGAGTGGTCACGCCGTCTCACCGCCGCACTCGACGCGCAGCGCCTCCCCTACGAGAAGATCGACCACTCGAGCCACGCCTTCGACCCGCGAGACCGCGATCCGTACTACTCGGTCATCGTGAACCGCACCAGCCCGTCGTCGCACACCCGTGGTCACGGCAGCGTGCTCTTCTACGCGGAGTCGGTGCTCGCGCACTACGAAGCGCTCGGCGTGCCCGTGATCAACCCCGTACGTGCGTACCGCTTCGAGAAGTCCAAGGCGCTGCAGCTCGGGCTGTACGAGCGGCTCGGCGTGCGCTACCCGCGCGCCGTCGTGGTGAATCATCGTGAGCAGATCCCGAAAGTGGTCGATCGCATCGGCTTTCCGCTCGTCGTGAAGCCGAACGTGGGAGGCTCCGGCGCGGGCATCGTTCGCTTCGACACATCCGACGAGCTGCGCGCGAGGCTCGACGGACTTGACTTCGGACCCGACGGCGTCGCCCTCGTCCAGCAGTACGTCGAGCCGGCGGAGGGCGCGATCGTGCGCGTCGAGGTGCTCGACGGCCGCGAGCTCTACGCGATCCGGATCGTCCGCGAGGCGCGCGACGACTTCAACCTCTGCCCCGCGGACATCTGCCTGACCCCCGCGGCGCCACCGGCTGCCGATGCGCTCACCGCCTGCCCGGTCGACACGCGCGGCGGGCTCCGCGTCAGTCGCTTCGAAGCCCCGCGCGAGGCCGTCGAGACGGCGATTCGCCTGACCCGCGAGGCGGGCATCGACGTCGGCGGCGTGGAATACCTGGTGGGCGCGCGAGACGGTCTCACCTATTTCTACGACGTCAACGCCACGTCGAACTTCGTGGCGGACGCGCCGAGCGTGCTCGGCTTCGACCCCTATCCGGCGTTCGTCGCCTCGATCGTGGCGCACGCAGAGGAGTGTCCAGCCCTTACAATCGGGCCACCATGAGTACCGACCTCTGCTTCCAGACCGCGACGGAGCTGGCGCGGCGCATCCGCACGAAAGAGGTTTCCGTAACCGCCGTCGTCGAAGCCCACCTGGCGCAGATCGCGCGCGTGAACCCGACCGTCAACGCGATCGTCACCCTCACCGCCGAGCGCGCGCTCGCGGAGGCGAAGGAGAAGGACGCGGCGCTCGCGCGCGGTGCCACCCCCGGGCCGCTCTTCGGATTGCCAATCGCCCACAAGGATCTTCTCCCCACGCGCGGTATCCGGACGACCTACGGCTCACCGATCTATCGTGACCACGTCCCGGCCGAGGATGCGCTGCTCGTCGAGCGCGTGCGCGCCGCCGGCGCCGTCACCATCGGCAAGAGCAATACGCCTGAGTTCGGCGCGGGATCGCAAACGTTCAATCCGGTCTTCGGGCGCACGCTCAATCCCTACGACACGACGAAGACGTGCGGCGGATCGAGCGGCGGCGCCGCCGTCGCGCTCGCCTGCGGCATGGTCCCGATCGCTGACGGGAGCGATCTGGGGGGCTCGCTGCGAAATCCCGCGAGCTTCTGCAACGTGGTCGGCCTGCGCCCGTCGCTCGGGCGCGTCGCCGTGTGGCCGGCGGCCTCCGCGTGGCTCGGATTCAGCGTGCAGGGCCCGATGGCGCGCACCGTCGGGGACGTCGCGCTGCTGCTGAGCACGATCGCCGGTCCCGATCCCCGCGCCCCCGCCGCCCTCGCGGAGCCCGGAGATCGCTTTCGCGCTCCGCTCGGCCGTGACTTTCGCGGCGTGAGGATCGCGTGGAGCCGAGATCTCGGAGGGCTTCCGATCGACAGGCGCGTCGCCGCCGTCGTGGAATCGCAGCGCGCCACGTTTGCGTCGCTCGGCTGTGAGGTCGAGGACGGTCAGCCGGACTTCAGCGGCGCGCGCGAGATCTTCCAGGTCTGGCGCGCCTGGTCCTTCCACCTCCGGTATGGCGCGCTGCTCGAAAAGCACCGGCACGAGATGAAAGACACCGTCATCTGGAACATCGAGGAAGGTTTGAAGCTGACGGGCGCCGACCTGGCGACGGCCGAGACAAAACGCACCACGCTCTACCACCGGGTCCGCGCGTTCATGGAGCGGCACGAGTTCCTGGTGCTCCCGGTGACCCAGGTGCCGCCGTTCGACGTGACGCAGCCCTACGTCACGGAGATCAACGGCGTGCCGTTACCCACGTACATCGACTGGATGCGCGCGTGCTCCGACATCACGGTGACCGGACTGCCGGCGATTTCGGTCCCCTGCGGCTTCACCGACGACGGATTGCCGGTCGGCATTCAGATCGTCGGGCGACATCAG
>JBGOTH010000588.1:0-2783 GCA_041476345.1 Methylomirabilia bacterium | reverse complement strand
GCCTCGCGGCAATCGGGATGCGACGTCGTCGGCGGCTCGACGCGGATGCGATGGTCGCCGAAGTTCGTGAAGGCGAGCTCGAGCGTCGCCTGACCGCCGGTCGACGACAGGGCGGCGTTGACGGGGCGGATCGTCGCCGCGTCGATGCCGTTCAGCGCGAGGCTCCGCACGAGGTGCGCGTAGTTCCCCGGCTCGGGCTCGAACGCGACCGCGCGCGTGAAGACACCGCGGCGCACCAGCGTGATGCACACACTGCCGACGTTGGCGCCCACGTCGAGGAGCCAGCCGCGGTTCGTCTCGCCCAGCACGCCGGCCGCGATGGCGCAGCGGACCGCGCCGTCGATCTTTTCGAGCTCGAATTCTCGGTGGGTGTACAAGAGCCGGCCGATCGCGCGGTCCTTGTTGCTGAAGCTGAGCATGCCGTGCTTCGTGCGGACCGTGAGCGCGTGCGCGGGCATGCGATGGCGGACCTCCCAGACGGCGCGGCGGAAGAGCGCGGCAGGCGACATCGGGCGCATTCTATACTGCGGCTCATGTCCACACGCGCGCTTGCCGGTGTCGTCGCGCTGCTCCTCGTCGTCGCGGCGTGCACGACCGTGCCACGGACCCCCGCGCCGCTGACGAGCGTCGACCACGTCATCGTCATCTACCAGGAGAACTGGAGCTTCGACAGCCTCTTCGGGAAATTCTCGGGCGCGAACGGGATCGCCAACGCGAGCCCCGCGTCGCTCGCCCAGGCGGACAAGGACGGCACGCCGTACCGGACGCTGCCGCCGTCGATCGACAATTACAAGCGCCCGCCCGTCGTCGAGACGCGCATTCCGCCCGCGCTGCCCGTGGCGCCGTTTGATCTGGTGCAGTACGTGCCGCCGGACGCGATCACCGGCAATCCGCTGCATCGCTTCCACCAGCAGCAGTACCAGATCAACGGCGGCCGCATGGACCGCTTCATCCCGTGGAGCAATGCCGGCGGCCTGGTGATGAGCTACTACGACGCGACGGCCATGCCGCTCGGCAGGCTCGCGCAGGAGTTCGTCCTCGCGGACAACTTCTTCCACGCCGCGTTCGGCGGCTCGCTCCTGAACCACACGTGGCTCATCTGCGCGTGCACGCCGTACTGGCCGGACGCGCCCGCCGACACGCGCATCACGCTGGACGCCCGAGGCATGCTCGTCAAGGACGGGGACGTGACGGCCGACGGCTACGTCGTGAACACCGCGTACACGGTGAACACTCCGCATCCCAAGCGCGACCCGCGCCACCTGCTGCCCAGCCTCACCGCGGCCACGATCGGCGATCGCCTCGACGGCAAGGGGATCTCGTGGGCGTGGTACGCGGGGGGATGGAGTGACGCGCTCGCCGGCCGCGCGCCCGCGATCTTCCAGTACCACCACCAGCCCTTCGCGTACTTCGCGACGTGGGCCGATGGCACGGCGGCGAAGGCGAAGCACCTGAAGGACGAAACGGAGTTCACGCGTGATCTCGCCGCGGGCCGGCTGCCTGCGGTGTCGTTCATCAAGCCGCTCGGTCCCGACAACGAGCATCCCGGCTACACGAGCCTCACCCGGGGCCAGCAGCACGTCGCGGACCTCGTGCGCGCGGTGCGGGAGAGCCCGATCTGGCCGCGCACCGTCATCGTCATCACGTACGACGAGAACGGCGGCCGCTGGGATCACGTGGCGCCGCCGGTCGTCGACCGCTGGGGCCCGGGCGCCCGCGTGCCGACCGTCATCGTGTCGCCGCTCGCGACGCACGGGCACGTCGACCACACGTACTACGACACGACGGCGATCCTGAAGCTGATCGAGACACGATGGGGCCTCGCTCCGCTCGGCACGCGCGATGCCGCTCAAGACGGACTGACCGGCGCCTTCTGAGGCGCGCGCGTCATGGCGGGCTTCGTCGACGTCCTGCTACGCGGGCTCATGCTGGTCGGTGGTGCCGTCGCGCTCGGCGGCGTCGTCTTCACGTGGGCGATCCTCCGCGCCGGGCCGGGCACCACGCCGGACGAGGCGCGCGCGCGAGCGCTGAGGCTCGTCGCGCTCGGCGCGGCTGTGGCAGCGCTCGCGCAGCTCGCGGTAAGCGCCGTTGCGCTCGGCACGCTCGCGCAGGACTTCGGCCCGTCGATCGTCGCGCCGTACGCGCGGACGTCGTTCGCGCGCGCGACCCTGGTGCGCGTCGCGCTCGGCGCCGCGATGGCGATGCTCGCGCTGGCGCTGGCGCGACGGCCCGGGGGGCGGGGGCCATGGCTCGCGTTGGGCGCCACCGCCGTGGCGTTCGTGGCCTCGTCGGCAAGCATCAGCCACGCGATGGCCCGGCTCGATCACCGCGCGAGCCTGCTCGTCCTCGACGCCGTCCATCAAATCGCCGCCGCGCTATGGGTCGGCGGCCTCGTGCATTTGGTACGGCACGGGCACCTCGGCTTGGACGGCCCGGCGCTGCGTCGCTTTTCCTCGATCGCTTTTGCGTCCGTCGCCGTCCTCGTCACGGCGGGTGTGGGGCTCTCGATCGGCTACGTCGGCGAGCCC
This sequence comes from Methylomirabilia bacterium, assembly GCA_041476345.1. GTDB lineage: Bacteria > Methylomirabilota > Methylomirabilia > Rokubacteriales > CSP1-6 > VGLJ01. The sequence goes on along the minus strand of JBGOTH010000588.1, from coordinate 255 downwards.
GGGGCGCTGCTCGAGACCGCGTACGGCGTGATGGTCCTGACCAAAGCGGTGCTGCTCGCCGCGATTCTCGGGGTCGCGGCCCTCAACTTCCGTCTCGTGCGTGGCGCGGCCACGCGGGAAGGGGAGACGCGCCTGCGGCGCTTCGTGGATGTGGAGACGGGCCTCGCCGTCACCGTGCTTTTCGCGGCGGCGTCGCTCTCGTCACTGCCGCCGGCGGGGGACGTGAGCGCCGACCGCGCGACGCTCGCCGAGGTG
>JBGOTH010000587.1:0-2790 GCA_041476345.1 Methylomirabilia bacterium | reverse complement strand
TACAGCCCGAGCCCCATCGACTTCGATCACGCGCTCGACTACCGGATGATCGACGGCGACCACGACGTCTTCGGCGACGGCACCGTGGTGCTGATCCCGACGTACGGCCACACGCCGGGGCATCAGTCGCTCGTGGTGCGCGCGGGGAAGGGGACACAGGTGGTCTGCGCCTCGGACGCGTGCTACACGCGGGAGAACATGGACCGTGACGTGCTGCCCAACGTCCTGTGGAATGCGGGCGTCATGCGCGAGTCGGTGGCCACGCTCCGCAAGCTGCGCGACGCCGGCGGCGCCACGATGTTCTATGGCCACGACCCCGCGCAGTGGGCCGCGACGCCTCGGGCACCCGCGCCGGTGATCTAAGCGCGTCGCGAAAAGCGTATCGCTGGGGCGCAGGGTCGGCCGGGCCGGCGAGCCACTGGGTCCTCTGCCCCCCGAGCCGTTGAGGCGTACTCACCCGCCTGCTATTTCCATCGCATCCTGTTTGCCGCCAACATCCTCTGGTCGGGAACGGGGCATCCGGACCCAGTGGCTCACCGGCCCGGCCGACCCTGCGCCCCAGCGATACGCTTTTCGCGGGGCCTAAATCGCGCCGTCCTTCGCCAGCGACTCGATCGCCGCCGTGTCGTATCCGAGTTCTTTCAGGATTTCTTCGCGATGTTGGCCGAGCAGTGGCGACGGGCCGATCGTCGTCGGCGATGACGAAAGCTTGATCGGGTTGCCCACCGTCAGGTACTTCCCGCGCACCGGGTGGTTGACCTCCACGATCATGTCGCGCGCGAGTAAATGCGGGTCCGTCAGGATCTCGCCGGTGTCGAGCACGGCGCCGCACGGCACGCCCGCGCTCGCCAGGATCTTCGCGACGTCGTGCTTCGAGCGCTGCGACGTCCACGCTTCGACGAGCGCGTTGATCTCGTCGCGGTGCGCCCAGCGCGCGTCCCCCGTTTCGTAGCGCGCGTCGCCCACGAGGTCGTCGCGCCCGATCGCGCGGAGCAGCGGGTGCCACATCTGCTGCTGCACGAAGATGAAGACGTAGTCGTTGGCACCCCCGGGCCGACAACGATATGTCGTTCCGGGCACGCCCGAGCCCAGCTGATTCCCCGTGCGCGGCATCGGCGCGCCGAGACGCTGGTGGTCGCGCAGGCTGACGCGGATGAGATTGACGACGGCATCCTGCATCGACACCTCGACCCGTTGCCCTTCGCCGGAGGTGTGGCGCTGCAGGAGTGCCGCGAGAATGCCGATCACGCAGTGCATCCCGGTGCCGGAATCGCCGATCGACGGCCAGACGTACATCGGCGGCCCGTCCGGCGATCCGGTGACGCTCATCGCCCCGCCCATCGCCTGCGCGATCGGCTCGTAGCTCTTGTAGTCGCGGTACGGCCCGTACGTGCCGAAGCCCTTGATGCTCGCGAACACGAGGCGCGGGTTGATCTGGCGGAGCGCTTCGTACCCGAAGCCGAGACGCTCGATGACGCCGGGGCCGAAATTCTCCAGGAGCACGTCGGCCGTCTTCAAGAGCGTGCGGAAGACGGCCTTGGCGCTCTCGTGCTTGAGATTGAGCGGGAGGCTCCGCTTGTTGGCGTTGAAGGAAAGGAAGAAGAGGGAGTCGGCGTCCGGCCGGTCCTTCAGCGTCTGCCGGGCCGGGTCGCCTTTGCCCGGCTCCTCCACCTTGATCACGTCCGCGCCGAGCCAGGCCAGGATCTGGCCGCACGACGGCCCGGCTTGATTGTTCGTGAGATCGACCACCCGGATCCCGGTCAGTGCCTTGTTCATCTTCGGGATTCTACGCGGGCCGCGCAGGGTTTAAGATCGGGAACATTCGCCCGAGGGGTTTGGAGGAGGCCGTCGCCATGTCCGTCAAGATGCGCCAGGTCGGCCCGTGCTTCGCCGCGGAAGTCGAAGGTGTCGACATCACCAAGCCGTTGTCGGCCGAAGACGTGGCGGCGATCCACGCAGGCATGGACGAGCACGCCGTGCTGGTGTTCCACGACCAGCCGATCGACGACGAGCAGCAGCTCGCGTTCACGCGGAGCCTGGGGGACATCGAGCACGCGATCGGCACCAGTCTGCGCGCGCCGGACGAGTACCGCTTGCCCACGACGTTCGCGGATGTGTCCAACCTCGACAAGAACAACAACGTGTATGCGCGCGACGATCGGCGGCGACTGTTCGCCATCGGCAACCGTCTGTGGCATTCCGACAGCTCGTTCAAGGCGATTCCGGCGAAGTATTCGCTGCTGCACGCGCGCAGCGTCCCGTCCAAGGGCGGCAACACGGAGTTCGCCGACATGCGCGCCGCCTACGATGCGCTGGATGCCGAGACGAAAGCGGAGATCGAGGACCTGGTCTGCGAGCACTCGCAGATCTACTCCCGGATGCAGCTCGGCTTCACGGACTTCACCGACGAGGAGCGCGCGCGCTTCAAGCCGGTGCGCCAGCGCCTGGTGCGCACGCACCCGTCGACGGGGCGCAAGTCGATTTATCTCGCGTCGCACGCGGGCGGGATCGAGGGCCGGCCGCAGCCGGAGGCGATCGCGCTCCTGAAGGACCTCATCGAGCACGCCACCCAGCGGCAGTTCGTCTACGCGCACAAGTGGACGGTCGGCGACCTCGTGATGTGGGACAACCGCCGCACGATGCACCGAGCCCGCCCGTTCCCGGCGCACGAGCCGCGCGACATGCGCCGCACCACGCTCGTCGGCACGCCGACGGTGGCCCAGCCCGTCTGACTACTCGAGCCCGTACAGCGTGACGTCGATCTCGCGGACGTCGCGGGTCGTTCCCTGC
>JBGOTH010000586.1:0-2816 GCA_041476345.1 Methylomirabilia bacterium | reverse complement strand
GTCGCACCAGACGAACTTCTCGGTGGGTTGCTACTGCGAGAACGCGGATCGCTGTCACCGCGCGATCCTGCGCGAGCTGCTCCTCGAGCACGGGGCGGAGATCAGCTCGGCGCGCGACTCGACAGGCTGACCGCGCCACGCAACCGGTTCGGCGTCACCCGGCGCACGATGATCCCATCGGTGCGCACGAAGCTCGCGAGCGACCCTAAGGCGCTCCCGACTCCGGCAATCGCCTCCGCCTGATCGACCTTCTCCCCCGTCGCCGGCGCCGGCGTCCCGGCCGCGAACCACGGCTCGAAGTGGACGTGCCGCACCTCCAGGCGACGCTCCGCGCGATGCGTCTTCGCGTCGACGCGGCCGATGAGATGGCCGTCATGAAGGATCGGCAGCGTGTAATAGCCGTGCACGCGTTTCGGCCCCGGCGTGTAGACCTCGATGCGGTAGTCGAAGCCGAAGATCCGCGCCACCCGGTCCCGATACCACAGCAGCGAATCGAACGGCGCGAGCAGCGTCGTCCCTCGCACCAGCCCGCGCCCGGCGCGCTCGAGCTTCGACACGTCGCGCGCGAGCGCGAGCCAGCGCACCCGGGCATCCTCCACGCCGATCTCCACGACTTCGCCGTCGGCGATCATGTCGCGGAGCGCGGCGCGCCGCGCGCCCGGCACAAATCGTGGGAAGGTCATGTAGCCCGCAAGGTCGGCGTCGGTCGCCACGCCCATCGCGTGGAGTGAACGCTCGATGTGCCAGCGCGCGAACGCCTCCGGTGACACGACATCGGCGCCGAGCACGCCCGGAATCGCGCGCTCCATGAGGTCGAAGCGCTTGTGGAAGTGGCGGCGTGAGTGAATCGTCATCGTGCCCGTCATCCACAAGTAGTGGAGCGCGTGCTGGACCGGCTTCCAGTCCCACCACCCGCCGCGTCCGCCCGGCGGTCGCCGCCCCTCGAAGTCCGCGTTGCCCATCGGTCCGTTCGCGAGGACGGCGGCCTTCACCCGGGCGAGGACCTTCGAGTTCGTGCGAAGCCAATCGGACCAGCCGGTGTGGCGGACGCGGTAGTCGAGCATCGCGCGCCGCCACCACGGCAGCGCCGTCGTCGGCACCAGGCACGCGGCGTGCGCCCAGTACTCGAAGAGGAGCCGGCGGCCGTAGACGAGCCGGTCGAGCCGCGCGCGATCGTACGGGCCGAAGCGGCTCCACACCGTGAGGTAGTGCGCGCGCTCGAGCACGTTGATCGAGTCCATCTGGAGGCCGCCGACGTCCTCGGCGAATCGACAGAGGCGCGCCGCCGTGAGCGGGACGGCGCGCGGGTGCCTGAGGTGCTGTCGCTGGAGAAAGAGCGCGCGGACGGCGCGCCGCGAGACGGTGGTGCGTGGCATCGCCGTGGAGATTATCATCGGCGCGGAGGTGAGACGGGATGCCCTGTGATCCGAGTGTGTTCGCGGAGGTTCCGATCTTCTCGCTGCTTGATGCCGACGAGCGCGCGGTGCTCGCGGAGCACGTGGAGCTGCGCCGCTTCGCTCCGCGCCAGCGCATCTACCGAGCCGGCGACGCGGGCGAGAAGGCCTACGTAATGTTGAACGGCCGGGTCCAGGTCGTCGTGATCGACGCCGATCATCAGGAGGTCGTCGTCGACACGCCGCGGAACGGCGAGGTCTTCGGCCTCGCGTCGATGCTGTCCATGGCCACGCACCAGACGACGGCCGTCGCCCTCGACGAGACGTCCGCCATCGAGATCGACCGCCAGGACATCGCCGCCCTCCTGCAGCGCAAGCCGCTGGCTGGCCTCGACATGCTGACCATGGTGGGCCGCCAGTTTCAGGCCGCCCAGGACCTGGTGCGCGCGCGGGCGGGCCGCAATCCAAACGAGGTGATCGAGGAGACCCTGACCTTCGGCAACCGCCTCTCGGACTCGGTGGCGCGGTTCGGCGGCTCGTGGTCGTTCATCATCTCGTTCGGCGTCGTGCTAGTGCTCTGGGTGGCCGTCAACGTGGCGCTCTTCGCGAAGGCCTGGGATCCGTATCCCTTCATCCTGCTCAACCTGTTCCTTTCGATGCTCGCCGCCGTCCAGGCGCCCATCATCCTCATGAGTCAAAACCGGCAGGACACGAAGGACCGGGTGCGGAGCGAGCTCGACTTCGCCGTCAATCGCAAGGCCGAAACCGAGATCATCCAGCTCACCGCGAAGCTGAACCGCATCGCGGACCGGCTGGACGACGTCCACGAACATCTGGTGAAGGAACGCTGAGAACGTCCGGGGAACCAGCGCGGCGCTCCCCGGTCTAACCATGCGAGAGAGTCCGGGTGACGACAACGATCTCGTCGAGCGGCTGCAAGCGTCGGACCCCGCCGCGTTCGAGGCGCTCGTGCGCGCGTACCAGCACCGCGTCTTCGGCGTGGCCGCGCGCATGCTCGGGAACCGGACGGACGCCGAGGACGTCGCGCAGGAAGTGTTCCTGCGCGTCCACCGGGCGATCGGAAGCTTTCGCGGCGAGGCCAAGCTGTCGACGTGGCTCTACGGCATCGCGTCGAATCTCTGTCTGAACCGGCTGGCCTCCGCGGACCACCGGCGAGTACGCCATGACGATGACGCGATCATGCGGGCGCCCAGTGAGGCCGCGGATGCGACGACGACGATCGAGCGCGACGAGGTGGACACGGCGCTGCGCCAGGCCATCGCGGAGCTGCCCGACGACCGCCGCATCGTGGTCGTGCTGCGCGACCTCGAGGGCCTGTCGTACGACGAGATCGCACAGGCGCTCGACCTCGAGCCCGGCACCGTGCGCTCGCGCTTGCACCGTGCGCGGCTCGATCTCAAG
>JBGOTH010000585.1:0-2822 GCA_041476345.1 Methylomirabilia bacterium | reverse complement strand
CCGGGTAACTGTTGCGCATCAGGTACGCGAAGAGCCCGCGAATCACCACTCCAAGCAAACCTCACCGGTCGGCTCCCGGTGGGTGGCGGCCGATCGGACTCGCTCAGGCTCGAGGAGCGTGCGGCGCGCGCGCCAACGTGGCTTCCGGGGGCGGGCGATCCAGTAGCGTGGCCGATACCGCGAGGCTGTCGACGGGGTCGGCGACGCGCAGCTGATACGTGGCGAGGTGGGCCACGCCGACGACGTTGACGCAACAGCGCGACGCCGACAATGCCGCGAAAGCGATACGCGGCATCCGTGGGGGCGGTGGTCCGACGAAAGTCGATCGGTCGGGTGTCTACTCCGGAAACGCCGCCGCGTGACGGAGGCTACAATGGCTCACATGAGCAGCATCGTACTCACCTACGAGGACTACGAGGCCCGGCCGGACGACGGCCAGCGGTACGAAATCCATGAGGGGGAACTGTCGGTGACGCCCTCGCCGACGTTCCGCCACCAGCAGATCATCACCACGCTGCTGGGCCTCCTCGCTGACCATGTCCGCGCACACGATCTCGGCGAGGTCGTCCCGGCGCCCATCACGGTCGTGCTCTCGAATACGTCGATCGTCCAGCCTGACATCGTCTACATCGCGCGCGAACGGATGGGCATCGTCAGCGCACGCGGCACGATCGATGGCGCACCGACACTCGCGATCGAAGTCCTCTCGCCCTCGACGAGCCGCGTCGACCGAGCGACGAAGAGACAGCTCTTCGAGCGGTATGGTGTGCCGTACTACTGGATCGTTGATGCCGACGCTCGCACCATCGACGTCTACCGCGCTGTCGCAGGCGCCTACGCTTCGCCCGAACGTCGAAGCGCGGATGACCTCAACGACATGCCGCCGTTCTCCAGGCTGAGGATCGACGCCGCGAAGCTCTGGCGCTAAGGCCCCGGCGCCTTGACACGCTCGCAGCGCCGGGCCAGTCTCCCCGCATGACCGGGCAAGCGCGCTTCCGCGTCGGCGTCGACATCGGCGGCACGTTCACCGACATCGTGCTGCTGGATGCCGACGGCCGCATTCACACGAAGAAGGTCTCCTCCAGCGTCGACGACTACGCGCGCGCCATCGTCGAGGGCCTGGATGACGTCTTCCGCGAGACGGGGCTCACCGGCAGCGATTTCTCGGAGGTGCTCCACGGCACGACCGTCGCCTCCAACGCGATCCTCGAGCTGAAAGGCGCGCGCACGGGCCTCATCACGACGAAGGGCTTTCGCGACGTGCTCGAGATCCGCCGCATCCGGATGCCGAAGCTCTACGACCTCTCGTGGGAAAAACCCGTCACGCTGGTGGAGCGCTATCTCCGCATGGAGGTCGACGAGCGCGTCGATGCGCAGGGACAGGTGCTGAAGGCGCTCGATCCGATGGAGGTCGAGCGCGCGCTCGATCGCCTGCTCGGCGAAAACATCGAGGCGCTCGCCGTGTGCCTGCTCAATTCCTACGCGAGCGCCGTGCACGAGGAGCAGATCGCGGAGATCGTCCGGCGCAAGGCGCCCGATCTCACGCTGTCCGTGAGCGCGGAGGTCCTGCCCGAGATCCGGGAGTACGAGCGGACGTCGACGACCGTCATCAACGCGTACGTCATGCCGATCGTGCGGCGGTATCTGCGCACGCTGCGCACCGGCCTCGACGCGATCGGCACGAAGGCGCCGCTGATGATCATGCAGTCGAACGGCGGCCTCATGACCGACGACGCCGCGGCCGCGAAGCCCGTGCACATCATCGAGTCGGGACCCGCGGCGGGCGTCGTCGGCGCGCAGGCGCTCGCGCGCAAGATCGGCCTCGGCAAGCTCGTGACGTTCGACATGGGCGGCACCACCGCGAAGGCGTCGATCGTCGAGGATGGCGAGGTCAGTCGTGCGACCGAGTACCAGGTCGGCGGCGGGATCATGCATGGCTCACGGCTCCTCACCGGCGCCGGGTATCTGCTGCGCGTGCCCGCGATCGACCTCGCCGAGGTCGGCGCGGGCGGCGGCTCGCTCGTCTGGATCGATCCGGGCGGCGGTCTGCAAGTGGGCCCGCAGAGCGCCGGCGCGTTCCCCGGCCCGCTCTGCTACGACCTCGGCGGTACCGAGCCGACGGTCACCGACGCGAACGTGATCCTCGGCTTCCTGAACCCGACGCAGCTCGCGGGCGGCGCCGTGAAGCTGAACGCGACGCGATCGCACGACGTGTTCGAAGCGAAGATCGCGCGCCGAATAAATCTGCCGCTCGCCGAAGCCGCGTACGGCGCCCACGTGATCGCGGCGTCGAACATGATGCGCGCGATCCGCGCCGTGTCGAGCGAGCGTGGCCGCGACCCGCGCGAGTACGCGCTGTTCGCGTTCGGAGGCAACGGGCCGCTCTTCGCCGCGGGCATGGCGCGGCAGCTCGAGATGCGTCGCATCGTCGTGCCGCCCGCGCCCGGCCTGTTCTCGTCGTTCGGTCTCCTGTTCGCGGACGTCGAGCACCACTACGTCCGCACCTGGCGACGCCTCGTGCGACGCGTCCCGCCCGCCGAGCTCGGCGAAGTCCTGGCGCGCATGGAGTCGGAGGCACGCGTGCAGCTCGCGGCCGAAGGCTTTTCCGGCGGCGCCGTGCGCGTGCGGCGCTCCGCCGACTGCCGGTACGAAGGCCAGTCGTTCGAGCTGACCGTACCGATGGCCGGCGGTCCCGTCGATGCGCAGGTGATCGCGGGCATCGACGAAGCGTTCGGGCGCGAGCACGAGCGCACGTACGGTCACCGTGCGGGGCCCGACGAGCCCGTCGAGATCGTCAGCCTGCGCGTCGTCGGGCTCGGCAT
>JBGOTH010000584.1:0-2825 GCA_041476345.1 Methylomirabilia bacterium | reverse complement strand
GGCGGGGGCATCCACCTGATCCAGATGCTGAACGTGCTCGAAGGCTTCGATCTCGCGGCGCTCGGCTTCGGCACCATCGACGGTGTGCACCTGCTCGCCGAGGTGATGAAGATCGCGTTCGCGGACCGGAACGTCGCGACGGGGGATCCGGCGTTCGTCGACGTCCCGGTCGCGCGGCTCGTGGCGAAGGACTACGCGGCGGCGCGACGCGAGAGGATCGACATGGGGAAGGCCTCCACGTATGCGGCCGGCGTCAGCGGAGGATCACCGCACACCACGCACGTGACGGTCGCGGACGCGGACGGCAACGTGGTCGCGGCGACGCAGACGATCAACAACATCTTCGGCTCGAAGGCGATGGCGCCCGGCACCGGCATGCTGCTCAACAACACGATGGCGATCTTCGACCCGCATCCGGGCAACGCGCAGTCGATCGCGCCGGGCAAGCGCGTGACGAGCTCGATGGCGCCGACGATCGTGCTGCGCGACGGGCGCCCTGTCGCGGCCCTCGGGCTGCCGGGTGGTGTGCGCATCTTCACGTCCGTGCTCCAGGCGCTCGTGAACCTGATCGACCACGGGATGTCGCTCCAGGAGGCCGTCGAGGCGCCCCGCGTCTGGACGCAGGGGCAGGAGCTCGAAGTCGAGGCGTCGGTACCCGACGCGGTGCGTGCGGGTCTCGCCGCGCGTGGTCATCGCGTCGTGCCGGTGCCTCACGTCGCCGGGGGCATGGGCGCGATCAAATTCGAGGACGACGGCATGCTGACCGGCGCCGCGTGCTGGCGCGCCGACGGCTCGCCCGTCGGGATCGGCGGCGGCTACGCGCGTGAAGGCATCCGCTTTTGGCCGAATGCAAGGAGACCATGACATGGCGATCGTTCGCGTTTACGCCGGGGCCGATGGGAAGTCGCACTTCGAAGAGATCGTGCCGAAGTTCGAGTCGCGCGGCGACAAGTCGGAGACCGCCGAGCTGATTCCCGGCAGCGGCATCGTCATCCGCCGCTTCGAGCCGACGCGGTCCAATCCGTGGCACCACGCGCCGGGGCGCTACGCGGTCTTCACGCTCTCCGGCGCGGTCGACATCGAGATTGGCGACGGCACCGTGCGACGTCTCGGCGTCGGCGACATCCTGATCGCCGAGGACACGACCGGCCAGGGCCACGGCACGAAAGAAGTCGGCCCGGAGGCGCGCGTGTCGGTCTTCGTCCCACTTCCGTAGAGCGCCTCGCCGCCGGCCCCCGGGATCGATGATCCGCTTGCGATAGACGTCTCGATACCTCACAAGGTATATTCATCCAGTGTCATGGGACGTCGAATACACCGATGAGTTCGAGGTGTGGTGGGAGTCGCTCAGCGACGCGGAACAGGTGTCGATCGCCGCGCGGGTCGGCCTCCTGGAAGACGTGGGCCCGCAACTTGGGTATCCGTACAGCTCGGGCATTGCGTCATCACGGCACGCTCACATGCGCGAGATACGGGTTCAGCACCAGGGCCGCCCGTATCGCGTGCTCTATGCCTTTGACCCCAGGCGTGTCGCTATCCTCCTCCTTGGAGGAGACAAGACCGGGAACGACCGGTGGTACGACGAGTTCGTGCCAACAGCCGATCGGCTCTACGACGCGCACCTGGAGAGTCTGAAGCGAGAGGGGTTGATCTGAATGGCGAAGAAATTTCGGGACCTAGTTGCGCGCAAGCCTGCAGCCTGGCACGCGGACGTCAAGACGCGAAAGCGCCAACTCCTCGCTGAAATGCCACTCCACGAGCTGCGCCGGGCTCGGAAGCTTTCGCAGGCGCAGCTGGCCGAGGAACTTGGCGCAACGCAACCGGAGATCTCAAAGATCGAGAATCGAACGGACATGTATGTCAGCACGCTGCGGCGGTTCGTCGAGGCGATGGGCGGCAAGCTGGAGATCGTCGCTCACTTTCCCGATGGCACCGTGCGGATCACTCAGTTCCACGAGTTGGACACCGCGAACCAATAGCCAAGCCTGTTCCGTGTTGGAGGAGAGGCCAGTGATCCGTAGATCAAAGACTCGACGCCTCGATCGAGATTGCAATGGCCGCAAGAACCGGGCACTACGGCGCTGGCTCGTCAAATTCGTGGCTCATCCTGATGATCGCAACTCGCAGTGGTGGGACGACTTCGACGCGTTCCTGCGTCGTTCGCGCATGCGCTTGCGTCCCACCGAAGCCTGAGAGCTGCCTTCGACCGTCTTCTCGTTGGACATGACCGGCCGGGAGATCGAGCACGAGGCCGGCAAGGACCGCCGATGGTGCCGGCGGGTCAGCGGCTCACGATCGGCGGCTCCGTCCACCCGCGCTTCGTGCGGAGCTCGGCGCGCCGTGCCGTCGTGGCGCCTTCGTCGACGTCGAAACCGTCGCCCGTGAAGACGACACCGTAGTCGTCGGACGCCGAGCGCCGGCTCACGAACTCGTTCCGCACGTCACGCGCGACGCGCGCGGGATCGCGCTCGAGCGGATCGCCCCAACCGCCGGGCCCCGCGGACTCGGTACTGAAGACGTCGCCACGCTTCATCGTCATCGTGAATTTGCCGGGCAGCGCCCGCTCCTCGCGGCCCGGGTTCATCACGTTGCGCGACGGACGGCCCGCGCTCCCGCCGTAGAGTCCGTAGGGACGGAAGTCGTGACGATCCGCGCGCACCTGCAGCACGGCTTCGGCCTCGAGCAGCTTGTAGTCGCGGCGGATCGAGGCGCCCCCACGGTATTTCCCGGGACCCCCGACGTCCTGGATGAACTCGGTACACAGGATCTGCAGCGGCTGCTCGGCCTCGGTGATCTCGACGGGCGGCAGCGACATGTTCGCCATG
>JBGOTH010000583.1:0-2827 GCA_041476345.1 Methylomirabilia bacterium | reverse complement strand
GGGCGTCTGGGCGTTGATGATCGACGGCGTGACGACGGCGCCGGCGGCGGTGAGGCCTCCGGCGATCAGGAGCTCGCGACGGGTCAGAGCCATGGCAGCCTCCATTTTCTGTATGCTCACGACGTCCGCCGCTTCACCGCGGCGAGCGCCTCGTCGAAGATGCCGAGCGTCTCGTCGACGTCGGCATCGGTGTGGGCGAGTGACACGTAGATCTTGTTGACGGCCTTCACCACGCCGCGCCGCAGACATTCTTCATTGAAGAGCGCGATACGCCGGCGATCCGCCGTCAGCGTCGCGCGATAGTCGACGATCTCCTGGTCGGTGAAGATGATGTCGAACACCGGCGCCTCGCCCGACACGCGCGCGGGCATGCCGTGCTCGGCCGCGAGGCGCGTGAGGCCGTCCTTCAGGCGATTGCCGGTGCGGTGCAGCTTCTCGTACTGCCCGGGCTTGCGCAGCTCCTCGAGCGTCGCGAGCCCGGCGACGGCGGCGACGGGATTGCCGTTGAGCGTCCCCGCCTGCCACACGTGCTCGGGCGTTCCTTCGAGCGCGGGATCGAAGTGCCGCATGATCGCGGCCGGGCCGGCCACGCAGCCGAGCGGGAAGCCGCCCGCGAGAATCTTGCCGAAGGCGGCGAGGTCCGGCACGACGCCGTAGTACTCCTGCGCGCCGCCGTACGCGAAGCGGAAGCCCGTCACGATCTCGTCGAAGACGAGCGGCACGCCGTAGCGCCGGGTCACGTCGCGCAGACCCTCGAGGAACTGGCGGTCCGGCACGATCACGCGCTGGTACGGCTCGACGATGACCGCCGCCAGCTCGTCGTGGTGCGCGGCGATCAGCGCCTCGGTGGTGGCGAGGTCGTTGTACGGCGCGACCATGACCGTCTCTTCGATCGCCTGCGGGATGCCGCTCGTGTCGCGTACCGCGGCCGGAAACGCCTTCGGCGTACGCGGGCTCACGCTCATCAGCGCGTAGTCGTGCGTGCCGTGGAAGCCGCCCTCGAACTTCATGATCTTCTCGCGGCCCCGATAGGCGCGCGCCACGCGCAGCGCGAAGAACGTGGCCTCGCTGCCGCTCGAGGTGTAGCGCACCTGCTCGGCGCACGGAACTGCGCGCACGATCTCTTCGGAGAGATGGATCACCGGCTCGTTGAGCAGCATGAACGTGGACCCGTGCGGCACCTGCTTCTGCACGGCGTCCACGACGGCGGGATGCGAGTGGCCGAGGACCATCGGCCCGGAGCCGAGAAGGTAGTCGATGTAGCGGCGGCCGCCGACGTCCCACAGGTACGCTCCACGCGCGTCCTTCACGACGAATTCGAGGCCGGGCGCGTGCTTGTGGCTGCCGAGCACGCCGCCGGGGAGCACACGCGCGGCGCGCTCTACGAGGTCAGTCTGATCACTCATCGATGAGCCCTCGGATACCCCAAAAGTTGCGGGATTATACCCTTGGAGCGGGGCTGCGTCGCCCTCAGACGACCAACACGCCGGAGCCGGAGAACGCACCCTGCTTCAGCGCGAGGAGCGCACGGTTCGCGTCCTCCAGCGGGAACGTCGTCACCGCCGGCCGGATCGGGATTCTTGCCGCCTCGGCCAACAGCTCTTCGCCATCGTGCCGCGTGTTCGCGGTGACGCTCGTGACCCGCCGCTCCCAAAAGAGCTCGCGCTCGTAGTCGAGCGGCGGGATCCGGGTCATGTAGATGCCGGCCAGCGCCAGCGTCCCCCCGCGGGCGAGGCTCCGCAGCGCGACCGGCACCAGCTCGCCGGCTGGCGCGAAGACGATCGCGCCGTCGACCGGGCTCGGCATCGGCTCCATCGTCTCTCCCACCCACGCGGCGCCCATCGCGCGCGCGAGCTCGCGGTGCGCGGGCTCGCGCGTGCAGACGTAGACCCGGCAGCCACGCGCACGCGCGACCTGGATCGTGACACTTGCCGACGATCCGAACCCGTAGATGCCGAGCGTGCCCCCGGGGGCGACCTCGCTGAGACGGAGGGCGCGGTAGCCGATGATCCCCGCGCAGAGCAGCGGCGCCACGGCCGCGTCGCCGAGCGTATCGGGCAGCGCATACGCGAAGGGTTCCGGTACCACCGCGTAGTCCGCGAAACCACCATCCGCGTGCCACCCCGTGAAGCGGGCGCGCTCGCAGAGGTTCTCGCGGTCGCTCGTGCAATACGCGCACGCGCCGCACGTGGAGCGCAGCCACGCGACGCCCACGCGGTCTCCCGCTCGAAACCGCGTCCCGTCCTGCACGACGCGCCCGACCACCTGGTGGCCGGGAACGATCGGCACGGTGACCAGCGGCAGGTCGCCCTCGATCACGTGGAGATCCGTACGACAGATGCCGCAGGCGGTGATTCGGAGGAGCACCTCACCCAAGGCGGGAACAGGTACCGGACGCTCTTCCAAAGCGAGCGGCGCCGTCTCGATCGGCGCCTGGGCGTGAACGACGAGCGCTCGCATCTAATTAGTGTTCCGCGCGCGCGATGACCTTGCGGGCGCGCGTCAAATGCGGCGCGTCGACCATCCGGCCCTTGAAGCGGAACGCGAAGAGACCGCGCCGCGCGTGGTCCTCGAACTGCGCCACCAGCTCGCGCGCTTCGGCGACTTCGGCCGGCGCCGGCGTGAACGCGGCGTTGATGACCTCGACCTGGGAGGGGTGGATCGAGATCTTGCCGCTGAAGCCCATCGCCACCGCGTCCTCGCACTCACGCTTGAGCCCGGCGAGGTCTGCGATGTCGGTGTAGACGGTATCGACCCAGTCGACGCCCGCCGCCGAGGCGGCGATCGCGCACATCACGCGCGCGTGGCGCGGAATGTCGAGATAGTT
>JBGOTH010000582.1:0-2833 GCA_041476345.1 Methylomirabilia bacterium | reverse complement strand
GCGCCGCCGCAAGGCCTGCATGTCGGCGATGGACGCCTTGGCGGAGCCCATGTGCCCGGTCGCGTTGATCCATCCGGCGCCGAGCTCCGCCGTGAGCGCGCGGCCGCGCGGCCCCAGCGCCGAGATGTGCAGCGGGATCGGATCCTCCACGTTGACGGCGCCGAGCTCCGGGTTGAGGAAGCGGATCTTCCGTCGTTTGCCTTCGAAGGTCCACTCCAGCGTCTCCCCTCCGAGCAGGCCCCGGACGATCCCGATGTACTCCTTCATGTCGGCGAGCGTCACGGGACCGAGCCCCATGGTGCGCCGCGCGGTGAACCCGGTGGAGATGCCGAAGTCGATGCGGCCGGGCGCCAGCGCGTTCAGCGACGCGAGCGCGCTCGCCGCGACAGGCGCGATGCGATTGGACGGAATCAGGACGCCGGTCGCGAGACGGATCCTGGACGTCTGCACGGCCGCGGCCCCCATGGCGACGAACACGTCCGCGTTGAGCAGCTGCGTGTCGTAGAACCACGCGCGCGCGTAGCCGAGCTCTTCCGCCCGCTTGACGACTTTCCACGAGTCCGCGGATGTCGCGAGGTTGATTCCGAAGTCCATCACGCGAGGCTGCGCCGGGCCGCGCGTTTCGTCAAGGTGGCATACTGCCCGCGCCATGCGTTTACCCGAAGGAGTCCTGCCGTTTCTCGACGTCGACACGCCTCGCTGCCGCGCCCGCCTCACGCCGTTCGGCGCGCAGGTCTGTGACTGGACGCCGGCCGGCCAATCGAGGTCCGCGCTCTTCCTGAGTCCCCGCGCGGTGCTGACGGGGGCCAAGTCGATCCGCGGCGGCGTACCCGTGTGCTTCCCGTGGTTCGGGGCTCACCCGAGCGATCCCGCCAAGCCCGCGCACGGGTTCGTGCGGACGCGCACGTGGGAGATCACGGAGGTCACGCGGGATCCGGCGGGAGACGTGCGCGTGGCGTTTCGTCTCACGGCCGACGCGGAGACGCGCGCGTTCTGGAGCGCGGCGTTCGTGGCGTCGCTCACGATCACGCTCGGCGCCTCGCTCGCGATGGCGCTCGAGGTCGAGAACACCGGCGCCGACGAGCTCACGTACGAGGCCGCGCTCCACACGTATCTCACCGTGGGCGACGTCGAGCGGATCTCGATCCACGGCCTCGAGCGCACGCGGTTTCTCGACAAGACCGACGGCATGCGGGAGAAGAGGACGGGCGACGAGGCGCTCACGCTCGCAGGCGAGATGGACCGCGTGTTCCTCGACACCACCGCCTCCTGCGCCGTGGACGACCCCGTCCTCGCGCGGCGCATCCGGATCGAGAAGACCGGCTCACGCGAGACCGTCGTGTGGAATCCGGGGCGCGACAAGGCGGCGGCGGTGCCGGACATCGGCGAGGACGCGTGGCGGAATTTCGTGTGCGTGGAAACCGCGAGCTGCGGGCCGCACGCGGTGTGCCTTGCCCCGCGGGCGACGCACACGATGACCGCGGTTATTTCTTGCGAGCGTCGGCGGGAGGCGTAGTCAAGCAGGGTAAGATGCTGGCTCGAAGGGAGTACGACGATGGCGGACGACGCGCTGCAGGCGGAGGTCGAGCGACTCAAGGCGGAGAACGCGGCGCTGAAGGCGCAGGCGACCCGCAGCATTTCGATCAAGGTCAGCGAGAAGGGCGGCGTCTCCGTCTACGGGCTCGGCCGCTTCCCGGTGACCCTCTACAAGGAACAGTGGGCGAAGCTGCTCGACATGGCCGACGACATCCGCGCCTTTCTGAAGGAGCACGACGCGCAGCTGAAAGCAAAGGAGCCACGCTCATGATCGTTCCGCTGACTCTCGGTGACTTTCTCGAGCGCGCCGAGCTCGTCTACGGCGCTCGCGAAGCGGTGGTCGACGAGCCGACGCCGCCGGGCGGCAGCCTCGGCCGCTTCACCTACGCGCGGCTCGCCGAGATGGCGCGCAGCCTGGGCGCCGCGCTCGACGAGCTCGGCGTCGCGGAGAACGACCGCGTCGCCATCGTGTCCCCGAACGCGGCGCGCTTCCTCGTGAGCCTGTTCGGCGTCAGCGTGTTCGGGCGCATCCTCGTCCCCGTGAACTTCCGGCTCAACGCCGAGGAGATCGCCTACATCATCGAGCACTCCGGGGCATCCGTGCTGCTGGTCGACGCCGAGCTCGACGAATCCCTGCGCCACATCAAGGTCAAGCACCGCATCGTCCTCGGCACCGCCACCGATCCCCAGGTGTTTCTCCGGAAGGGCGCCCACCCGAAGTTCCACGTCACCGACGAGAACGCGACCGTGTCGATCAACTACACGTCGGGGACGACCGCACGCCCCAAGGGCGTGCAGCTCACGCACCGGAACTTCTGGCTCAACGCCGTCACCTTCGGCTGGCACCTCGCGCTGACCGATCGCGACGTCTACCTCCACACCTTGCCGATGTTCCATTGCAACGGCTGGGGCATGCCGTACGCGCTGACCGCCATGGGGGTGCGTCAGGTCGTCCTCCGCAAGGTCGACGGCGAGGAGATCCTGCGCCGCGTGGAGGACGAGGGCGTCACGCTGTTCAACTGCGCGCCGGCCGTGATCGCCGCGGTCCTCGATGCCGCCGCCGCGCGGCGCCAGAAAAACGCCACCGTACCGGGGCGGGGCCGCGTGCGCGTCGTCATCGCGGGGGCGCCGCCGCCGTCGAAGACCATCGAGCGGGTCGAGACCGAGCTCGGCTGGGAGTTCATCCAGATCTACGGGCTCACGGAGACGGCGCCGCTGCTCACCTTCAATCGCGCGCCCGCGGAGTGGGACGGCCTCGATCCCGCGGAGCGCGCGCGGCGGCTCAGCCGCGCCGGCG
>JBGOTH010000581.1:0-2843 GCA_041476345.1 Methylomirabilia bacterium | reverse complement strand
GCGCCGTCGCGGCATCCGACGCCATCGTCATCGCGCAGCACCTGACGAAGAAGGCGCCGCCGGCGCAGCACGGCCGTCTCGCGGCGTTTCGCACGCGCCGTTTTGGGGAGACGACCTTGACTTTCTTTCGAGGGGGCGGCTAAAACAGTAGCGTTCGTCAGGAAGGAGAGCGATGGGCAAGCGCGCGGTGTACCCGGGCATGTTCGACCCCGTCCACAACGGGCACCTCGACCTCATCGAGCGCAGCCTCCGTATCTTCGACGAGGTGATCGTCGCCGTCGTCGGCAACCCGTCGAAGACCCAGCTCTTCACGGCGGCCGAGCGGATGGAGATGATCGACGAGGCGACGCCGGACCACCGCAACTTCCGCATCGTGTCCTTCGACGGGCTGACCATCGACCTCGTGGCGCGCGAGCGCGCCGATTGCATCGTGCGCGGTATCCGCGCCGTCTCGGACTTCGAGTACGAGTTCCAGATGGCGCTCATGAACCGGCGCCTGCGCGGCACCGTGGAGACCGTCTTCCTCATGCCGCACGAGCGCTACACGTACATCTCCTCGCGCCTCATCAAGGAAGTCGCCAGCTTCGGCGCCGCGGTCACGGGCATGGTCCCGCCGGACGTCGAGAAGCGGCTCGCCGAGAAATTCCCCCAGAAGGTCAATTGACGGCCATGGGCCGTCAAGGTTGAAGGTCAATTGACGGCGCTCGCCAAGCGCCTCGCCACCCTCGCGCCGTCCGCCACGCTCGCCGTCCAGGCCAAGGCCAAGGAGCTCAAGAGCCGCGGCGTGAACGTGATCTCGTTCGGCGCGGGCGAGCCGGACTTCGACACGCCCGAGCGCGTGAAGGACGCGGCCATCCAGGCGCTGCGGCGCGGCCAGACGAAGTACACCGAGGTCGGCGGCATCCCCGAGCTGCGCCGGGCGGTGTGCGCAAAGTTCAAGCGCGACAACGGCCTCGACTACGAGCCGGCCGACGTGCTGATCTCCTGCGGCGCCAAGCACGCGCTCTACAACGTCTTCGTCACGCTGCTCGATCCGGGTGACGAGGTGATCATCCCGAGCCCGTACTGGGTCTCGTATCCCGAGCAGGTGAGGCTCCTCGACGGGGTGCCGGTCATCGTGACCACGCGCGAGGCGACGGGCTTCGACCTCGACCCGGAGCGGATCGCCGCCGCTGTCACGGGGAAGACGAAGATCATCGTGGTCAACAGCCCGAACAACCCGACGGGCGCCGTCTTCTCGCCGCCGGCGCTCGCGGCCGTGGCGAAGCTCGCGGTCGAGCACCGGCTCTGGGTGATCTCCGACGAGTGCTACGAGGCGCTGACGTTCGACGGGCGGCACGTCTCGATCGCGTCGTTCGACGCCGCGGTCAAGGCGCGCACGATCACCGTCAACACGTGCTCGAAGGCCTACGCGATGACCGGATGGCGCATCGGCTTCGCGGCGGGGCCGCGCGCGATCATCCGCGGGATGACCGACGTGCAGAGCCAGGTGACGTCGAACCCGGCGTCGATCGCGCAGTGGGCGGCGGTCGAAGCGCTGAACGGCCCGCAGGACGACGTCGCGAAGATGGCGGGGGAGTTCGACCGCCGCCGGCGCCTCATCATCGGCGGCCTCAACGCGCTCCCCGGCGTGCGCTGCGTGATGCCGAAGGGTGCCTTCTACGCGTTCGCGGACGTCTCCGGGCTCTTCGGCAAGCGGCGGCCGGACGGGACGGTGCTCGCCGGTTCCGGCGACGTCGCGAGCTTCCTTCTCGACGAGGCGCAGGTCGCCGTCGTGCCCGGCGCGGACTTTGGATCCGACGCCCACGTGCGGCTGTCGTACGCAACGAGCGCCGAGCTGATCGCGGAAGGCCTCACGCGCATGGCGGCCGCGCTCAAGAAGCTCGACTAGAATGTTGCGGAGTCGAGACGAACGGGAGGGTTCGAACGAATGAAGATCGAAGGTGCGCACGAGATCCCGGCGCCTCGCCAGCGCGTGTGGGACGCGTTTCTCGATCCGGAGCGCCTGCGCCAGGCGATTCCGGGCTGCGAGAAGCTCGAAGCCATCGGCGAAGACGAGTACAGGGCCACGATGAAGGTCGGCGTGGGCGCGGTGAAAGGCACCTTCGAGGGCAAGGTCCGGATCGCGGAGAAGAACGTGCTGGAGTCGTACCGGATGGCCGTCGAAGGTAGCGGTGGTCCGGGATTCGTGCGCGGGGAAGCGGCGATCACGCTCAGCGACACGGCGACGGGGACGCGGGTCGCGTACAGCGCTGACGTGCAGGTCGGCGGCCTCATCGCGGGCGTCGGCCAGCGCATGCTGGGCGGCGTCACCAAGATGATGACCGACCAGTTCTTCAACCGGATGAGCGAGCTGCTGCAGGCGCCATGACGCCCTCCGCCCGGCCGTCATTCGGACTCATCCTCGCCAATCGCGCCGTCGTCATCGGGGCGATCAAGGCGCGCGACCTGTTCGACATCTCTATCGCCGCCGAGAACGCCGGCTGCTTCGACACGCTGTGGGTCGGCGACAGCCTCCTCGCCAAGCCGCGTCTCGAGTCCGTCACGCTGCTCTCGGCGCTCGCCGGCGTCACCTCGCGCATGCGCTTGGCCGTCGGCTGCCTCGCGACGTTCGTGCATCGCCATCCCGTGATGTTCGCGCACCAGTGGGCGAGCCTCGACGTCATGTCGGGCGGCCGCGCCTTGCTCGCGGTGTGTCTCGGCGGACCGGACGAGATGAGTCCCGCGCAGGCGCGCGAGCACGCGGCGATGGGCGTGCGCTCGAGCGAGCGTGTCGCCCGCCTGGAAGAAGGGGTGACGATTCTGCGTGGGCTCTTCAGCGGCAAGCCGATGTCGCACCACGG
>JBGOTH010000580.1:0-2851 GCA_041476345.1 Methylomirabilia bacterium | reverse complement strand
TTGCCGATGACCGCGGCCGACTGGAGCAGGCGCTTGTCCGCTGGCGAAAGGCGGTCGATTCGCGCGGCCAGGATGGTCTGGACCGTGGGCGGAACCTGGATGTCGGTGAGGACCTTCGCCAGCCGGTACGCGCCGGGCTCACCGACGAGCGCCCCCGTCTCGGCGAGCGTGCGCACGCTCTCCTCCAGGAAGAGCGGGTTGCCCTCCGTGCGCGCCACGAGCAGCGTCTTCAGCGATCCGACTGACGCGTCAGCGCCCAGCAAGGTGTCCAGCAGCTCGTCGGCGCGCGCCGCGGGCAGCGGATCGACGCGAAGCTGACGGTAGTACGTCTTGCTGCCCCAGCCGTGGCGGTACTCGGGCCGGTAGTTCACCGCGAGGAGGACGGCCGAGGTCGGAAGACCTTCGATGATGCTGTCCAGCACGCCCTGCGTCTCCGCGTCGACCCAGTGCAGGTCTTCGAAGACGAGGAGGATCGGCTGGACGCGGCTCTCGCGCAGCAGCACCCGCTTCACGCCCTGCACGGCGTGGCGCCGGCGCTCCGCCGGATCCTGCAGTTGGAACGCGTCGTCGGGCACGAACGCGTCGAGAATCCACAGGATCGCGGGCACCGCGTCTTCGAGCGCGCGATCGAGCGTCAGCACCGTGCCCGTGACTTTCGCGCGGACGCTCCGCACGTCGTCGCGGGCGTCGATGCGGAAGTACGCGCGCAGGAGGTCCGCGAGGGGAAGGAGGGGCGTGGCCGTGCCGTACGAGACCGAGCTCGCTTCGAGGACGAGCCAGCCCTGCGTGTGGTGCGAGTGAACGAACTCGTAGTACAGCCGTGATTTTCCGACGCCCGCTTCGCCGACGACGGCGACGAGCTGGCCGCGGCCCTGGCGCGCCTGATCGGCCGACTGGCGGAGCTGCTCCATCTCCACGTCGCGGCCGACGAAGCGCGTGAAGCCCCGCGCGCGGGATGCCTGCAGGCGCGTACGCACCGAGCCGGCACCGGTCAGCTCGAAGATCTCGACGGGCGCGGCGACGCCCTTCACGGGGACGGGACCGAGCGAGCGCACCTGCACGAATCCTTCCGCGAGCGCCACGGTGGCGCCGGTGAGGCGCGTGGTGCCGGGCGACGCGAGCTGCTCCATGCGCGCCGCGAGGTGCGTGGTCTGGCCCACCGCCGTGTAGTCCATGCGGAGGTCGCTGCCGATCGATCGCACGACGACGTCGCCGGAATTCAGTCCCACGCGGATCTGGACTTCGACGCCGTGCGTACGGCGCAGCTCTTCCGTATAGCGCCGGATCGTGTCGTGCATCCGAAGCGCGGCGTAGCAGGCACGCACCGCGTGATCTTCGTGCGCGAGCGGCGCACCGAAGAGCGCCATGATGCCGTCGCCCATCACCTGGTTCACCGTGCCCTCGTAGCGATGGACGGCGTCCATCATGTGCGCGAGCACCGGGTCCAGCCTTGCGCTCGCCCTCGAGCGCGGCCTTCGACGTGAGGATGCGTTCCGCGAGATGCTTCGGTGTGTACGTATCGGGCGAGCCGAAGCGTGTGGCCGTCTTCGGATCGGCGGCGCCGAGACCTCCGCCGCAGCCGTTGCAGAACTTGCTGCCTGGCGGATTGGCGTGCCCGCATGCCGAGCAGGTGGCGTCGAGGCGGTGACCACAGCTGTTGCAGAAGCGGGCGTCCGGCGGATTTTCGCTGCGACATTGCGGGCACATCGACGCGAGCCTAGCACGGCCGACCGGTTACGTTTGTCGGTTGCTCCGCCGAGGCGTCGAGGAGCGCGCGCACCGTCTCCGCCAGCGCCTCGATGGTGAATGGCTTCTCGATGAACCGGATGCCCGACTCGAGCACGCCGCTCCGGACGATCGCGTCGTCGGTGTATCCGGACATGTACAGCACCGGCATCTCCGGACGAAGCGACGCCAGTCGCTCGGCCAGCGCGCGCCCGCTCATTTGCGGCATCACGACGTCGGTGACGAGCAGGTCGATATCTCCGGTGTACGTCTCGACCACCAGGATGGCTTCGCCGGCTCCTCGTGCCTCGAGCACGGTGTAGCCGTGATCGCCGAGGATCTCGCGCGCGAACGCCCGCACCGCATCGTCGTCCTCGACGAGCAGGATCGTCTCGCTCCCCGTCCGCCGTATCGTCGGCGTCTCCGTGGGCACCTCGGCCACGTCGGCGACGCGGGGAAGATAGATCTTGAACGTCGTCCCCCGGCCCGGCTCGGTGTAGAGCCAGACGTCGCCGCCGCTCTGCTTGACGATGCCGTACACGGTCGCGAGGCCGAGGCCGGTGCCGTGGCCCAACTCCTTCGTCGTGAAGAACGGCTCGAAGGCGTGCGCGCGCGTCTCGGCGTCCATCCCGACGCCGGTGTCGCTGATCGCGAGCAGCACGTAGGGCCCGGGCGCGACGCCGGCGTGCTCGGTCGCGTAACGCCGGTCCAGCTCCACGTTCGCCGTCTCGATCGTGAGATGGCCGCCCGCGGGCATCGCGTCTCTCGCGTTGACGACGAGGTTCATGACGACTTGCTCGAGCTGGCTCGGATCCACCTTGACGCGACCGAGGGCGGCGCCGGGCCGAAACACGAAATCGATGTCCTCGCCGATGAGCCGGCGCAGCATGGCCGCCATGTCGCCGACGGCGGCATTGAGGTCGACGACGCGGGGCTCCAGGACCTGCTTGCGGCTGAAGGCCAGGAGCTGCCTCGTGAGCGCGGCCGCCCGTTTTCCCGTCGCGAGAATCAGCTCGACGTTTTTGCGCTCGCGGCTGTCCGGCGGCAGCCGGCCTAACAGGATCTGGGCGCGGCCGTTGACCACGGTCAGCAGGTTGTTGAAGTCGTGGGCGACGCCTCCGGCAAG
>JBGOTH010000579.1:0-2851 GCA_041476345.1 Methylomirabilia bacterium | reverse complement strand
GACTCGCGACCCCGGGCTCTATTCGATGCAGAACGTGCTCGGCCTCTGACGCCTCCCGCCGTGGACAAGCTCACCCTCGACGACGTGCGGTTCTTCGGTCGCCACGGGGTGACCCCGGCGGAGGAAACCGTGGGCGCATGGTTTTCCGTGGACGTGGAGTTGGCACTCGACCTCGCACCGGCCGCGGTCTCCGACGAGCTGGGGGCCGCCGTCGACTACGGCGCCGTGGCGAGACTCGTGGCGGACATCGGCACCGGCCCGCGCGTCAACCTGATCGAGCGCGTGGCCGGTCTCATCGCCGAAGCGCTGCTCCGGGAGTTTCCGACGCGCGAGGTGTGCGTGCGCGTCCGCAAGATCACGGCGCCGCTGGCCGGCCTCACGGGGACGCCCGGCGTCGAGCTGAGGCGGACGCGCTGAATGGAGCGCGTCTACCTGAGCCTCGGCTCGAACCTCGGCGACCGCGTGGCGACGTTGCGCGCGGCGGTGCGGCGGTTGCGCGAGAGCGCCGACATTCGATTCGTGTCCGCGTCGCGCCTCTACGAAGCCGAGCCGTGGGAGGCGGAGCCGGGCCGTACCGCGGGTGAACGCGCGTGGCATCTCAACTGCGTGATCGCCGTCGAGACCACCCTCGAGCCGCGCGCCTTCCTCGAGCGCGTCCACACGATCGAAGACGCGATGGGCCGCGCGCGATCCGCCGGCACTCCCGAGACGCAGCGCTTCGTCGCGCGCACCCTCGACATCGACATCCTCTTCTACGGCGAGCGGATCATCAGCGTGCCGGACGAGCTGCACGTCCCGCACCTCCTGCTGCACGAGCGCGCCTTCGTCCTCCGGCCGCTGGCCGACGTCGCGCCGGAGCTCTTGCATCCGACGCTCTACCGGACCGCGCAGGAGATGCTCGCCGAGGTCGAGGACGAGCACGTCGTCGAAGCGGCCGACTATCCCCCCGAGTGGCTCGCCGAGTGACGGCCGCCGACGCGAACTTCGAGCGCGACGCGCTGGGACATCTGGACGCGCTCTACAACTTCGCCCTGTACCTCACGCGCCACCCCTCGGAAGCCGACGACCTGGTCCAGGAGACGTACCTCCGCGCATTCCGGTTCTCGCACCGCTTCCAGCCGGGAACCCACCTGCGGGCCTGGTTGTTCCAAATTTTGAGGAACACGTTCTTCACCTTCTACCGCATCAGGGACCGCGAGGCCGCGGTGGCCGAAGACGGCGTGCCGGACTGGGATGTGCCCATGTTCCACGACGCCCCCGACGACGACAGTCGGGCCACCGAGGCGCACACGGACCTCGAGCGGGCGATGCGAAGACTGCCGGAGGAGTTCCGAACGGTGCTGTTGCTGGCCGAGGTCGAAGGCCTGCCGCTCGAAGAGGTCGCCCGGGTGATGTCCTGCCCGGTCGGCACCGTCAAGTCGAGGATCTTCCGGGCCAAAGAGAGGATGCGCGGACTTCTGCGCGACTACGACACGCAATGAGCGGACGCTTCGACGATCTCTCGGACGAGGAGCTGGGCCGCCGGCTCGCCGGCGAGCTGCCGCGCCACGCGGCGCCCGCTCACCTGCGGCGCGCCGTGGTCGCGGCGGGACGTCCCAGCTCCGCGCGGCCCGCGTGGCTCGCGCCCGCGGTGGCGGCGATGGCGACGGCGCTTGTGCTCGGTCTCTTCTTCGTGCCGATGCTGCCGCGCCTCGTGCCGGTGGATCCCGCCGGGCGCCTCGTCCGCGCCGCCGTGAGCGAGCACACGCGCACGCTCATGTGGGGCGCGCGACGAGAGATTCTGCCGGCGGCGGAGACGGAGCTCCAGCGCGAGACGGGCGTGAGCCTGTCGCGCGCGTTCGTCGGCGACGACCAGCTCACGTTCGTCGCGGCGGATCCGGTCTACGTCGATCGCCGTCGTGGAATCGCGCTGCACTATCGCGACACCGAGGGGCACCTGGTCAGCTACATCGCCGTCCCCGACGCCGGCATCAAGATGCCGGACGCAGATCGCGTGCAGATCGACCGTTATCGTCCCGCGCTCGTCCGCGACAGTGGATTCGCTGCCTGGCTCTGGCGCCAGGGTGACGTCGCCTGCGTGATCGTCTCCGATCGCGTGTCCGATGCGGAGCGCGAGACGTTCAAGGACTACTTCAGGCGCATGCGCGCGGCGATGGAGCCGGTCTCGTCGTACTAGTGCGGGTGCCGCCCGCCGCTTACCGGCGGTACGAACGGGCGAGGGAGTTTGCGCAAGTCACCCCCGCCCGCTGCGAGCTACTTCGGATGGGCCCGTACTGAAAGGATCGTGTACACATCCCCTTCGATCTGGAAATAGAAACGCCAGCCTCTCGTCACCCGCGCTTGCCAGATGTCATTGGCTTCGTCGTACTTCTTGGCGCGGAGCGAGGGATGACGGAGATTCTCGGCGGGGAGTCGGACTTGCTTGTCGAAGGCGGTGCGTACTGAAGATGACGCATCGGCCAGCTGCTCTGCGATACGCGGATGGAAACGAAGCTGCATCTAGGCAGTCTTCGTGCGCTTCTTCCTCTTCTGGTGCTGGGCCACCCGTTTCTGGAGATCCGTGAGCATCGCGTCCGCTGAGTTGAAAGGACCCACCACCCGTCCTTTCCGGACATCCTCAAGAGCAACGGCAAGCTCACGATCCAGGAGGCTCTTCGGGGTCAGCGTGATCTTCTTCCCCTCGACCTTGGCTTCAAGGACGTCGCCGACCGCAAGCTTGGCCTGCCGACGTACGGCAGTCGGAAGTGTCACCTGATATTTAGTTTTGACGGTCACCAGCGGCATGACGAGAGCCCCCTTGTGGCTAGATGATAGGGCAACCTCGGCGTCGCAGTGCCGACTTCTCAAGCAG
>JBGOTH010000578.1:0-2853 GCA_041476345.1 Methylomirabilia bacterium | reverse complement strand
TTCGAACACCAAGCCGAAGCCGAGCGTGAATTTCAGGAGGAAGTCGATGTAGCTCTCGACCGAGATCATCGGCTGCAGGCCGGGGCGCGCGTACGACAACATGAAGCTCACCGCGCTCGGCGTGACGACCTTCAGCGAGAAGGCCCCGCCGAGGATGAAGAGCAGCGAGCCGATGATGACGAACGGTGCGGCGTAGCGCCGCTCGTGCTCGTGGAGCCCCGGCTCCACGAATTTCCACACCTGCCACAGGATCCCGGGCGCCGCGATGAACAGGCCGAGGAAGAGCGCCACCTTCATCTGCACCCAGAACGCCTCCGTCACCGCGAGGAAGACGAGCGTGTGCCCGGATTTCTTGATCGGCTCGGCGAGCCAGTCCAGGACGCGCTGGCTGAACGGGACCGCGATGCCGAGGCCGACGAGGAGGCAATAGAGCACCCGCATGATGCGGACGCGCAGCTCGCCGAGGTGCTCCATGAAGGACATCTTGTCGTCGATGCGCGGCATGGTCCCTTACCAGCTCCCGACGAAGTGACGGAGGACGCCGACGCCGTGCCCGGCGGCGAATCCGCCCCGGATCGCGGCGGTGACGTAGGCCTTGGCTTCGCGAATCGCGTCCTCGAGGCCCCGGCCGCGCGCCAGCCCCGCGGCGATCGCGGACGAGTAGGTGCAGCCGGTCCCGTGCGTGGCCGTCGAGTCGATCCGCTCCGCCACGAATCGCGTGAAGCGGGTGCCGTCCCAGAGGATGTCGGTGGCGCTGTCCTTCAGATGCCCGCCCTTCACGAGAACGGTCCGCGGCCCCATCGTGTGAATGCGCCGCGCGGCCTCTTCCATCTCCGTCTCGGTCCCGACGGCCATGCCCGTGAGTGCTCCCGCTTCGTGAAGATTCGGCGTGACGACCGCCGCGAGCGGCAGGAGCCGCTCGGTCAGCGCCTGGCGCGCGTCGGGCCGGAGCAGCGGGTCGCCCGACTTCGCGATCATCACGGGATCGAGCACGATCGGCCCGTGCGGGTGCGCCCCGAGGCCCTCCGCGACCGCCGCCACGATCGGCGCCGTCGACAGCATGCCGATCTTCACCGCGTCGGCCCCGAAGTCCTCGAGCACCGCGTCGATCTGCGCGCGCACGAACGCGGGCGGCACGTCGTGGACGCCGCGCACGCCGACGGAGTTCTGGGCCGTGAGCGCGGTGAGCACGGACATCCCGAACACCCGGAACGCCGAGAACGTCTTGAGGTCCGCCTGGATACCGGCGCCGCCGCCGGAGTCCGAGCCGGCGATGGTCAGCGCCTTCGGAACGGTCATGGACCTAGGAAGTATACGCCGGGATCACGACGACGAACTCGCCGCGCACCGGGCCGGTCGCGAGACGCTCGAGGTGAGCGGCGGCCGGCGCGGTGATGATCTCCTCGAACTGCTTGGTCATTTCGCGCGCCACGACGATCGGGGTGTCGCCGAACACTTCGCCGATGGCCGTGAGCGTGGCGACGACGCGGTGCGGAGACTCGTAGAGCACGACCGTCGTCTCGAGATCGCGGAGCGCCTTCAGTCGATTAAGCCGCCGCCCCGGCTTCACGGACAGGAAGCCCTCGAAGACGAACCGGCCGGCGGGCACGCCGGCGGCGGAGAGCGCCGCCGCCACCGCGGATGCGCCGGGCACGGGCACGACCGGAATCCCCGCCGCGCGCGCGTCGCGGACGAGCAGGAAGCCGGGGTCGGAAATGCCGGGAGTGCCGGCGTCGGTGACGAGCGCGATCGAGCGGCCCTCGGCGAGCTGACGGAGCAGCTGGGGGCCGCGGCTCAGCTTGTTGTGCTCGTAGTAGCTGACGGTCGGCGTGTGGATGTCGAAGTGGGTCAGGAGGGCGCGGGTGCGGCGGGTGTCCTCGCACGCGACGACGTCGACCTCGGTGAGGACGCGGAGCGCGCGCGCCGTGACGTCTTCGAGGTTGCCGATCGGGGTCGCGACGACGTAGAGCGTGCCGCTCACGCGTGATCGCGAACTATGCGGTTTGTTCCTTCGGCTCGGAGACGAGAACCGGGCGCTCGCGGTTCAGGATCACCTCGCGCGTGATGATGCACTCCTTGAGGTCCGGGATGGACGGCAGCTCGTACATGATCTCGAGCATGACCTCTTCCAGGATCGCGCGGAGCCCGCGGGCGCCGGTGCCGCGTTTCATGGCTTCCTTGGCGATGGCGGCCACCGCGTCGTCGGTGAACTTGAGCCGCACCTTCTCGAGGTCGAAGTACTTCTGGTACTGCTTGATGATCGCGTTCTTCGGCTCGCGCAGGATCCGCACAAGCGCCTGATCGTCGAGGTCGTGCAGGGTCGCGATCACGGGCAGCCGGCCGATGAACTCGGGGATCAGGCCGTACTTCAGCAGATCTTCCGGCTGGAGCATGGCGAGGAGATCGCCGATGCGGCGGTCGGTACGGCTCTTGATCTCGGCGCCAAAGCCCATCCCGGCGCGGCCCGCCCGCATCTCCACGATCTTGTCGAGGCCGACGAACGCGCCGCCGCAGATGAAGAGCACGTTCGAGGTGTCGACCTGGATGAACTCCTGGTGCGGATGCTTGCGCCCGCCCTGCGGCGGCACGTTCGCGATCGTGCCCTCGAGGATCTTCAGGAGCGCCTGCTGCACGCCTTCCCCGGAGACGTCGCGCGTGATCGACGGGTTCTCGGACTTGCGCGCGATCTTGTCGATCTCGTCGATATAGCCGATGCCGCGTTCCGCTCGTTCGACGTCGTAGTCCGCGGCCTGGAGCAGACGGAGAATAATATTCACGACGTCTTCTCCCACGTAGCCGGCTTCGGTGAGCGTCGTCGCGTCCGCGATGGTGAACGGCACGCGCAGCATCTTG
>JBGOTH010000577.1:0-2856 GCA_041476345.1 Methylomirabilia bacterium | reverse complement strand
GGCACCTTCATCCTCCGGATCGAGGACACGGATCAATCGCGCTCCACCGAGGAGAACATCGAGTACATCGTCGATGCGCTGCGCTGGCTCGGCCTCGACTGGGACGAAGGGCCGCCGACGCGGGGGTTTCGCCAGACGGAGCGGTTCGACATCTATCGCGAGCACGCCGAACGACTGGTCCGCACGGGCGGCGCCTACTACTGCGACTGCACGCCGGAGATGCTGGAAGCGCAGCGCAAGGCCGCGGAGGCGCGCAAGGAGACGTTTCGCTACTCGGGACACTGCCGCGATCGCGGGCTCACCGCCGGCGCGCTGAGGCTGCGACTTCCGGAGACGGGCGCGACGGTGGTGGACGACATGATCCACGGCCCCGTCACCTTCGAGCACCAGCAGCTCGACGACTGGATCCTCGTGCGCACGGACGGTACGCCCACGTACAACTTCTGCGTGGTCGTCGACGACGTGACGATGCGGATCAGCCACGTCATCCGCGGCAACGACCATCTTTCGAACACGCCGAAGCAGATCCTCTGCTACGAGGCGCTCGGGTACGCGGTGCCGGCGTTCGCGCACGTCTCCATGATCCTCGGCGCCGACAAGAGCCGCCTCTCGAAGCGTCACGGCGCGACCTCCGTGCAGGCGTTCCGTGAGGCCGGCATCGTGCCCGACGCGTTGGTGAACCACCTCGCGCGCCTCGGCTGGTCCCACGGCGACCAGGAGATCTTCACCAGAGACGACCTCACCAGGCTGTTCGACATCAAAGACGTGGCGTCGTCGGGCGCCGTCTTCGATCTCACCAAGCTCGAATGGCTGAATCAGGCATACATCAAGGCCATGGACGGTCGCGGCCTCGCGGCGCTCGCCGGGCCCTTCATCGCTCGCGCGGGCCTCAGCGTCACGTTCGACGAGGAGCGCCGCGCGCGCGCGGTGGAGACACTGCGCGAGCGCGCGAAGACGCTCGTGGAGCTGGTGGAGGTGGGGCGCTTCTATTTCGAGCGGCCCGCTTCGTTCGACGCGAAGGCGCGCGAGAAGTTCTTCACCCGCGACGGCCGGCAGCGGCTCGCGTTGCTCATCGGCGAGCTCTGCACGAAGCCCGCGTTCGAGGCGGGGCCCCTCGAGCGCCTGTACCGCGACCTCGCGGAGCGCCTCGGCGTGAAGCTCGGCGACCTGGCGCAGCTCACGCGACTCGCCGTGACGGGACGCACGGCGTCGCCGCCGCTCTTCGACGTGCTCGCGATTCTCGGCCGCGACGAGGTGGTCGCGCGATTGCGTGCCGCCCTGGCCGCGATCGGCGAGGCGGCGTGAGACTGCTCCTCGCCCGGCATGGCCAGACCGAATGGAACGCAACTCGGCGCTTCCAGGGCCACACCGACATCTCGCTCTCCGAGCGCGGCCGCGCGCAGGCGCACGCGCTCGGGCGCGCGCTGCGTGGGCGCCCGGTGACCGCGGCGTACGTGAGCCCGATGAAGCGGGCGGTGGAGACCGCGGAGATCGCGCTCGCGGACGCCGGAATCCCGTTCACGCCGATCGAGGAGCTGCGCGAGCTGTCGCTCGGCGAGTGGGAAGGCTGCACCGTCGACGAGATCCGGCAGCAGGACGGCGATCCCTACGGAGCGTGGCTGCGCGCGCCGCTCGATTGCCCGCCGCCGGGCGCGGAGCCGCTTCCCGACGTGCGCGACCGCGTGGTCGTCGCCGTCGATCGCATCGGGGACGCGCACGGCGAGGGCGACGCGCTGATCATCGCGCACGGCGGCGTGATCAGCGTCTACGCCTGCCACCTGCTCGGGTGCTCGTTCAACCAGCTCTGGCGCCTTCGTGTGGACAACTGCTCGCTCACGGTCGTGCAGACGCCGCGCCTCGTCACGCTCAACGACACGCATCACCTGCCGGACGAGCTGCAGTCGCAGCACTTCCGCGCCGATTTTGCCGTGCGCCCCGCGCCGTGACCGTTCTCATCGCGCTCTTCGGCGGTATGGCGCTCCTGCTGTACGGCATCCGCCTGAGCGGCGAAGCGCTCCAGCGTGCCGCCGGCGGCCGCCTCAAGACGCTCCTGACCCGGATGTCGCGCAACCGGATCCTCGCCGTCGCCTCGGGCGCTTCCATCACGGCGATCATCCAGTCCTCGGCCGCCACCACGCTGATGCTGATCGGCTTCGTGTCCGCGGGGCTGATGAGCTTCCGGCAGACGCTGGGGATCATCCTGGGCGCCGACATCGGGACCACGTTCACCGTCCAGCTCATCGCCTTCCGCGTCACCGACTATGCGCCGGTGCTCGTCGGCGTCGGCTTCACCGTTGGCTTCGTGGCGCGACGCCGCGTGGCGAAGGACGTCGGACAAGCGGTGCTCGGGCTCGGCCTGATGTTCCTCGGCCTCAAGCTCATCCTCTCCGACGTCGGCGTGCTGCAGACGGACCCCCTCGCGCGCGACATCATCGCGGCGGTGGCGCAGAACCCGGTCATGGCCGTGCTCGCCGGCGCCGTCCTCAGCGCGCTCGTGACCTCCTCGGCCGCGACCATCGGCCTCGCCCTCGCGTTCTCCACCGCCGGGCTCCTGCCGTTGTCGGGCGCCGTTCCCGTCGTGCTCGGCGCGAACGTCGGCACGTGCGCGACCGCCCTCATGGCCGCGAGCGGCGCCACGGCCGAGGCGAAGCGCGTGGCGCTCGCGCACATCGCATTCAAGGTGCTCGGCGTCGCCCTCGTCCTCCCGGTGATCGGACCGTTCACGGCGCTGGTGGCCCACACCGCGTCGGATCCCGCGCGCCAGATCGCGAACGCCCACACCTTCTTCAACGTCGGCATCAGCCTGCTCTTCCTGCCGTTCACGCCGTGGGCCGCGCGCGCCATCGAGGCGGTGGT
>JBGOTH010000576.1:0-2860 GCA_041476345.1 Methylomirabilia bacterium | reverse complement strand
TCCCCGGCCTCGGCGTCGGGTTCGCGGAGAGCATTCTCTTCCAGGTCCGCGATCTCCTCATCGCCGTCGCCGGCGGGGCGCCGATGACGCCTGACTTCTACGACGGCTGGCGCGCCCTCGCAGTGACCGAGTCCGTGCTCGCCGCCGCGGACCGTGGCTGGGTGACGGTGCCGCCCGCACCCGCGCGAGTGGCATGAGCGAGACGCCGCGCTTCTCCGGACGAGTCGCCGTCGTGACCGGCGCCGGCGCGGGGCTCGGCGCCCTCTACGTCGCGGCCCTCGCGCGCGAGGGCGCGGCGGTGGTCGCCGTGGACCGAGACGGCGCGGCGGCCGAGCGGACGGCCGAGGCGACCCGGGCCGTCGGGGGAAAATGCCGGGCCGTGACGGCGGACCTCGCCCGAGAGGACGAGGTCGCCCGGATGGCGGAGGCCGCGCTCAGCTGGCAGGAGCGCATCGACGTCCTCGTCAACAACGCGGGCGGCGGCTCATCTGAGACGGCCAGCGCCGCGACGCTCGCGGAAGAAGACGCCGCCTCCTGGGACGCTCTCGTGGACGCGAACGTCAAGACGGCGTTTCTGTGCACGCGGGCCGTTGCCGAACCGATGAAGCGCGCGCGCTACGGCCGGATCGTGAACGTGTCGTCGCGCGCCGCGCGTGTCAAAGATGCCGTCGTGCCGCAGTCGCCCGCGTACACCGCCGCCAAGGCCGGCGTGATGGGGCTGACGCGCTTCGCCGCGCGCGAGCTGGGGCCGTTCGGCGTGACCGTCAACTGTCTCGTGCCGAGCCTCACTCTCAGCGGGCCCCGGCTCGAGGACTACTGGGAGCGATGGGGCGAGGCGGCACGGGAGCGCTACCTCCAGCAGGTGGCCCTCCGCCGCCTGCCTCGGCCCGACGAGATCGTGTCCGCGCTGCTCTTCCTCGCGAGCGATGAGAGCAGCTACGTCACCGGCGTGTGCCTCGACGTCAACGGCGGCTCGTTCATGGCATGAGGCTCCTGATCCCCTTCCCGGCGGGCGGCTCGACGGAGTTCACCGCACTGACGCTGGCGGGCCCGATGGGCCGGCTCCTCGGTGAGCCGGTGGTCGTCGAGGCGCGCGTGGGCGACGCGGGGATCGTGGCGCTGCGCGAGTTGGCGCACGCGGCCGCGCCGACACTGATGGTGGGCAGCGTCAACACAAACTCGATCGCGCCGGTCGTCTTCGCGGAGCGGATCGACTTCGACTACGACGCAGCCGTGCGGCCGGTGGCTCGACTCGTCGAGTTCCCCAGCGTCGCAGTCACGCGCCGCGCGGTTCCCGCCGAGACGCTGCCGGCGTTCGTCGCGCACGCGCGGCGGCAGTGGGGGCGGATCCGCAACGGCACCGATTGGATCGGGAGCTATCCGGACATCGATGCCGCCCGCCTTGGCCGGGCCGCGGGCATCGAGGTGGTGAACCTGGCCCTCGACGGCGGCGCGCTGGGCCTGCTCCATGCTCTGGTGGCCGACGAGGTCGACCTGCTCTTCCTCAACGTGCGGACGGCAAGCATGGGGATCGACGCGGGCACCATCCGGCCCCTCGCAGTAACAGGACCGCAGCGGCTCGACCGCTGGCCGGACGTCCCGACCATGGCCGAGAGCGGCTTCTCCGGCATCGGGATCACGCACTGGCACGGGCTCTTCGCGTCGGCCGGTATGACGCCGGACACCCTGCAGGCGCTACACCACACCGCGGTCGACGCGCTGGGCGCGCCCGCCGTGCGCGACGCCTTCCGCGACGCCGGCGCGCGGCTGACCCCGAGCGCCTCCCCCGAGGAGTTCGCCGCGGACCTGCGCGCGGAGATGGCGCAGTGGCGCGCCCTGCCCGCCGAGATCGGCATGGCTTAGGGATACGTCGGTCTCGCCCCGCCTATAATGTGCGCGATGAGCGCACGCATGAGCTGCGCGGGGAAGAACGTCCTCGTCACGGGCGCCCAGCGCGGGATCGGGCGCGCCATTGCCGTGCGGTTCGCCGCGGCAGGCGCCGACGTGGCGCTGAACTACCTCGACGACAAGGCGGCGGCAGAGTCGGCGGCGGCGGAGATCACCGCGCTCGGACGGCGAGCGGTCGCGATCGCCGCCGACATCGCGAAGCCCGCGGAGGCCCGGCGCCTCGTGGCGGACGCCGAGCGCGCGCTCGGGACGATCGACGTGCTGGTGAACAACGCCGGGATCTTTCCCCGCGCTCCGTTTCTCGATCTCACCGAGGAGATGTGGGACGCGGTGCTCGACACGAATCTCAAATCGACGTTCGTGTGCTCGCAGGAGGCCGCGCGGCGCATGGTGGCCGCGGGCCGGCCGGGCGTGATCGTCAACCTCTCATCCGGCGCGCCGTATCGAGGCTCGATGCGCGCGACCGCGTACATGGCGAGCAAGCTCGGCATCGTCGGGCTCACGCGCGGGATGGCGCGAGAGCTCGCGCCGCACGGCATTCGCGTCAACGCCGTCGCGCCGGGGATCACGAACACCGCGATGCCGCGACTCGGCAACACCGATGAGGCGCTGGCCGCGCTCGCGAAGAGCAATCCGAGCGGTCGTATGGCCGAGCCCGAGGACATCGCGGACGTCGTCGTCTTTCTCGCGACGGACGCCGCCCGGCACCTCGTCGGCCAGTTGGTGCACGTCAACGGCGGTGACTATCACGGCTAGGGTTTACCGGATCAGCTGCTTCGCGATGTCCTGCGTCGTCACGAGCTCCGGCAGGAGCTCTTCCGAGTCGAAGCGATCGTGATTCCCTCATGAAACGCAGCGAGACGGTCCTGCACCTCGACGGCGTGCGCAAGCTCTTCGGCGCGGCGCCCGCCGTCGACGGCGCCTCCCTCGAGATCACGCGGGGCGAGGTCTT
>JBGOTH010000575.1:0-2872 GCA_041476345.1 Methylomirabilia bacterium | reverse complement strand
CTGACTGGCCTTGGGCAGAACTCCTACAGCCCCATATCGCTGGAGAGTTGTCCTCGGAGATCGGCTCGCTGGTAGAGCGCGTGGTAACCGACGTAACCATGAAGCTTGAGGGCGGAAGAGTTCGAGTGAGGCACGGCCTCGCCCCGTTGGGCGAAGGAACTACTCCAGACATCTACATCATCGACGCAGACTTTTTCACGGAAGATAGGACGGAGGTCGCTCATGTCGTCGAGAGGCTCGACCACTTCAATCGAGAGGCCGGACGACTCTTTCGCTGGTCTATCAAAGACCGACTCCATGCAGCCCTGGGACCTCGTCCAATCTGAGCTTGGCGGCCTCTGGACATATGCCGATTTCCTTGATGATGAGCGAGAGGTCAAGGTGTTTATCGGCATGACGCCACTTCAAGGGACATCGGAAGAGCCATGCGCGCCAGAAGTGATTCTGAGCAGGGCGCTCTGCCACGTGTTTGTCGAACGAATGCCGGAGCGAGCCTTGCCCGAACTGGTGGAGTCGATGGTTCGGACTTTCGACTTCTACCGGGAAGCTGCCGGAACGTTGGCTCTGCCGGCCTCGCAGCCCCAACAAACCCGCGCCAAGGTCGGAAGGCAGTATCAGCGCCCACCGTTTGACATGCCGAAGGAATAGCGTTCGCCAATTTACTCCCGGGCATCTCCAACAGCAGACGAGCCTCTTCGTCAGGGAGAGGTTCTCTCAAATCTTGTTCAGGCGCATCTCTCAATCGAGAGCGTGCTCTCAGAAGAGCCCGTCGTTGAGCGCAAGACGCATCCACTGGCTATCGTGATATCGCAGGACTGTGATCTTGATTGGGATTTCAATGCCCGGCGCGAAGGAGCAGCGCAACACAAGTTGGTCGCCAATGTTCTTTTCTGTGAGATTCAGCCCTTGGAGGAGATGCGTCCGGCACTGCGTGACGCTGGCATCAACTCCGAACTATGGCGTCGTATTCTTCGGAACGAAGATGCGCGCTTCCACATACTCGACGCCGTCACCGGCGAACAGGATGCCGCTGGTGAAGGACTGCCCGGCCTAGGAGTAGATTTCAAGCGGTTCTTCACCCTTCCGACCGATGAGGTCTATGCGCGCCTCATAGTGGAGGCTCAGCGGCGATGTGTCCTAGAGCGAGTCCGCGCGATTGACATCTGTCACCGATTCGCCCACTTCCACTCACGAGTGGCTTTCGACTAAAGAGATTTGGGGCAGCCCCGCCGGTTATTGGGCAACGGGGCGAAGTTGGGCAAAGCCAGCTTCGGGCCCGGCTTCCGCGACCACGCCCGCGTCGCGAAGGGGCGCGCGGTGCGGCAGTGGGTGTGACGCGGACATTAGACGTCGGGAGGGGGCGAAGCCCGCTCCCGACAGGGCCAGGACGCATCACACCCACCGCCGTGTCGCGCCCCGCCTCTCGGAGAGCCCCCGCGCCCTCCGCCGGCGCCATCTCGCGACGGCACGCGAGCGGCGGCTTGTCCGCGCGCAACCCGAGAAACGCGGGATGACGAAAACCGCCGTCGTCGGTCCACTCGGTAAAGCGAACCTCGCACACGAGCTGCGGTTCGACCCACGTGTGTCCTCGGCCCGTGGGCGTCCGCAGCGTGAACGGCGAGGTCGCACGACGAAGCGGAACGAGCTGCGCCCAGATGGCTTCAAGCGCCGCGTCGTCGAAGCCCGTGCCCACGCGCCCGACGTAGACGAGGGCGTCGCCGTCGTAGAGGCCCACGTGGAGCGCGCCGAAGCGGGCGCGCGAGCCCTGGGGCGCGGTGAAGCCCCCGATGACGAACTCCTGGCGGAGCTGGCACTTCATCTTGATCCAGTCCGGCGAGCGGCCGCCCGTGTAGCGGCTGGTCGCGCGCTTGGCGACGATGCCTTCGAGGCGATGCTCGGACGCCGCGTCGAAAAACGCCTCGCCGTGCTCGAGGACGTGTTCGCTGAAATGGATGACGCCGCGGGCGGGGACGACGAGGGCCAGGCATTCCTTGCGCGCGGCCAGCGGCAGGGCGCGCAGGTCGCGGCCCGCGAGCGCGAGCGCGTCGAAGAAGACGGCGGTCACGGGCGTCGCGCCGCGCGCGCGCGCGACGTCGACCGGCTTCGTGAGGTGCATGCGCGCCTGCAACCGCTGGAAGCTCGGCCGACCGCGTTCGTCCAGCGCGACCACCTCGCCGTCGAGCACGAAGTGGCCGACGGGGAGCGCGCGCAGTGCCCCCACCACCTCCGGATACCGCGTGGTGAATCGCTGGCCGGCGCGACCGTAGAGCTCGACCGCGGCACCGTTGCGTTCGGCGAGCACGCGGACGCCGTCGTATTTCAGCTCGTAGAGCCAGCCCGCGCGGGAGAACGGCCGGTCGGCAAGCGTCGCGAGCATGACGGATTGCCGGGCGGCGGAGACGTCCCCGGTCGGCGCGCGCAGCGCGCTGAGGCGCCTCGTCAAACGAGCCAGCCGCCCCGGCGTGTCGCGTAGCTCTTCGACCGTGAGCCCGGAGAGGATTGATTCCGGGAAACGGTCGGTGAGCTCCTCGGTGCCCGCGAAGCCGTCGTCGTTCTTCAGCATGAGCCAGTCGCGGCCGCGCGCGGTGCGCACGAGCGTCCACCGCCCGCGAAGCTTCACGCCGAACAGCTCCACTTCGAGCCGGCCGCGCTCGAGCTGCGCCTCCAGCGACTCCGGCTTCGCGGAACGATACCAGCCGCGATCCCAGACGATCACCTGCCCCGCGCCGTAGTTGCCCCGCGGGATCACGCCTTCGAAATCCGCGTACTCGACCGGATGGTCCTCGACGTGCACGGCGAGTCGCCGCACACCGTGACGGATCGACGGCCCCTTCGGCACGGCCCAGCTCTTGAGCGTGCCGCCGATCTCGAG
>JBGOTH010000574.1:0-2880 GCA_041476345.1 Methylomirabilia bacterium | reverse complement strand
CGCGCCGCGCTGGCGAAGCTCACCGCGTGGGGACTCGTCGACGCGTATCGCTTGCATCACCCGGAGCCCGGTCGCTACACGTGGTGGGACTATCGCGCCGGCAACTTCCACAAGAACATTGGGATGCGGATCGACCTGCTGCTCGTCACCGGCTCCGTCGCCACGCGCACCGTGTGGGCGGAGATCGATCGCGAAGCGCGCAAGGGCAAGCCGGTGCCGTCGGACCACACGCCGCTCGTCATCGACGTCGACGCGCGAGGCCACGCCTTCGACGCCGGATGGTCGAATCCCTGAGAAAGGCTCTATGATCCTGCCATGACGATCAAGGGCAAGGCCTACATCGCCGGAGTCTACGAGCACCCGACCCGCAAGGCCGACGGCAAGTCGCTCGCGCAGCTCCACGCCGAGGTGGCGAAGGGCGCGCTCGAAGACGCCGGCCTCACCAAGGACGACGTCGACGGCTACTTCTGCGCGGGAGACGCGCCCGGCCTCGGGCCGCTGTCGATGGTCGACTACATGGGGCTCGCGAAACTCCGCCACCTCGACAGCACGGAGACGGGCGGCTCGTCCTACGTGATCCACGTCGGGCACGCCGCGGAAGCGATCGCCGCCGGCAAGTGCAGCGTCGCGCTGATCACCCTCGCGGGGCGCCCGCGCGCCGAAGGCATGGCAACCGGCACCGCGCCGCGCAACTACGGCCAGGCGGCCCCCGACGTCCAATTCGAATACCCGTTCGGCCCGACGGTCGTGAACATGTACGCCATGTGCGCGATGCGCCACATGCACCAGTTCGGCACCACGAGCGAGCAGCTCGCGTGGATCAAGGTGGCCGCGTCGCACCACGCGCAGCACAATCCGCACGCGCTGCTCCGCGACGTCGTCACGGTGGAGGAGGTCGTCGGCTCGCCGATCATCGCGGACCCGCTGCACCGGCTCGACTGCTGCGTGATCACGGACGGCGGCGGCGCCATCATCGTCGTCAGCCCGGAGATCGCGAAGCGGCTCAACCGGCCGCGCGTGAAGCTCATCGGCGCCGGCGAAGCGGTCAAGCACCCGATGGGCGGCAAGGTCGACCTCACCTACTCCGGCGCCGTGCAGTCCGGCCCGCTCGCGTTCGCGGAAGCGGGCGTGAAGCCGTCGGACATCAAGTACGTGTCGATCTACGACAGCTTCACGATCACCGTGCTGATGACCCTGGAGGATCTCGGCTTCTGCGCGAAGGGCCAGGGCGGCAAGTTCGTGGCGGACGGCAACCTCATCTCCGGCACCGGCAAGCTGCCGTTCAACACCGACGGCGGCGGGCTCTGCAACAACCACCCGGCCAATCGCGGCGGCCTGACGAAAGTGGTCGAAGCCGTCCGCCAGCTTCGCGGTGAAGCGCATCCGAAGGTCCAGGTGAAGAACTGCACGCTGGCGCTCGCGCACGGCACGGGCGGCTCGCTCGGCACCCGGCACGCCAGCGCCACCGTCATCATGGAGCGGGAGTGATCATGGCCACCGCACAGAGAAAGATTCCGGCGCCCGAGCCGAACCCGGAGACGAAGGCGTTCTGGGACGCCGCCACGCAGGGCAAGCTCCTCATCAAGAAGTGCCGCGCGTGCGGCGAGGCGCACTACTATCCGCGCACGCTGTGCCCGTTCTGCGGGAGCGACGCGACGGAGTGGCTGACGGCCGCGGGCACCGGAACGCTCTATTCGTACAGCGTGATGCGCCGGGCGGAGATCCCGTACGCCATCGCCTACGTGACGCTCGACGAAGGTGTGTCGATGATGACCAACCTCGTCGACTGCAACTTCGACACGCTCGAGATCGGTCAGCGCATGAAGGTCGTCTTCTCGCCGACCGATGGCGGGCCGCCGGTGCCAACCTTCACTCCCGCGCGATGAGCCTCGCCGTTCACCCGGTGGCCGGCGCGCTCGGCGCCGAGATCTCCGGCGTCGATTTGTCGAAGCCTCTCGACGACACCCTCTTCGCCGAGCTGCGCCGGGCGTGGCTCGAGCACCTCGTCGTCTTCTTCCGCGACCAGGATCTGTCGCCCGCGCAGTTCCTCGCGTTCGCGCGCCGCGTCGGCACGCCCGTCGAATATCCGTTCGTGAAGGGGCTCGACGAGTACCCGGAGATCATCCCGGTGCTGAAGCTCGCGCACGAGACGATCAACTTCGGCGGGATCTGGCACTCCGACACCACCTATCTCGAGGCGCCGCCGATGGCGAGCATGCTGATCGCGCGCGAGGTGCCGCCCGCGGGCGGTGACACGGAGTTCGCCAACATGTACCGGGCGTACGAGACGCTGTCCGACGGGATGAAGCATCTGCTCGCCGGGCTCGTCGCCGTGAACAGCTCGGCGAACGCGGACGTGTCGCGCACGCGCGAGGACCGGCTCAAGGATTCCGCGCGGGACGACGCCCGGAAGGAGTATGTCGCGACGCATCCGGTCGTGCGCGTGCATCCCGAGACCGGCCGGCGTGCGCTCTACGTGAACGTCGCGCACACCGTCCGGTTCGAGGGCATGACGGCGGAAGAGAGCGCGCCGATCCTCGCCTATCTCTACCGCTGGCAGGTCCGGCCCGAGCTCACCTGCCGGTTCCGCTGGCGGCCCGGGTCGATCGCGCTGTGGGACAACCGCTGCGCGCAGCACAACGCGATCAACGACTACCCGGGTTCTCGCCGGCTCATGCACCGCATCACGCTCGCCGGCGACACGCCGAAGGGCGTGCGTGAGGGCGGTGGGCCGGGGTAGACGGCCTCCTTGTAGATCTCACGGCGTGCTGATGAACTCTCCTTGGGCGCGACAGACCGTTTAGCCTCCGGGGTCGCGAGACGGAAGGACAGCAGGGGTCGTCGCGCTCAATCTCATCCAGAGCCCGAACAGTTGCCAGG
>JBGOTH010000573.1:0-2882 GCA_041476345.1 Methylomirabilia bacterium | reverse complement strand
TCCACGGTTTTGAACCGCTTCTTCCGCTGCGCACCGCGTACGAGAGCGGAAGCTCCCTCGGAACGCTCGACATGCGGCGGCTCGCCCTTACATCCTCGGAGAAGATCTGGTGGTTTCTTCCTCACGCACACGCCATCGCGTAAACCTGCGTCGCCTCTTCCGGCAGCGGCCGCTCGGCCCAGCTCCCGCCGCCATCCTCGCTGGCGAACACCTCACCGCCG
Organism: Methylomirabilia bacterium; assembly: GCA_041476345.1. Lineage (GTDB taxonomy): Bacteria > Methylomirabilota > Methylomirabilia > Rokubacteriales > CSP1-6 > VGLJ01. The sequence goes on along the minus strand of JBGOTH010000573.1, from coordinate 2,661 downwards.
GTGGTCGCACAGTACATGCGCTTGGGCTGCCGCTTGTCGAAGGCCATCGTGAACATGGTGCTCTGTGGCTTGACGCCCATGTCCACTCGAACCCAGCTCGCGCCGCCGTCCTTGCTGCGGAACAGCACGCCGACGTCGCTCTGGAAATTCCCACCCGCGGCCACCCAGATCGTCTTCGGATCCCCTGGGACCTCGCGGATATCACGGCAGTAGGTCTGTCCCTTGGGATTCAGCGGCTCGAGCCCGGCGCTGGCCCAGTGCCCGCCCTGGTCCACGCTCCTGAACAGGCCGGCGCGACCGATGGCGAAGACTGTCCCCGGACACCAGCGCGCGACCAGCACACCGTGCATGTCCACGGTGTCGTCGTTCAGGTATTGCCCGTGGCTCATGTTCTCCCAGTGCTCGCCGCCGTCGAGGGTGCGGATGACGCCGCCGACTTCGATCGCGCCGTAGATCTCATTGGAGTTGGCGGGATTGACGGCGATCTCGAGAACACGTTTGGCCGGGTTGGCGCCCGCGGACACGGTGACTTCCGGGAAGCGGACGGTCACCGGGAGCTGCGCCCAATGCTCGCCGCCGTCTTCGCTTCGAAAGATCTCGCAGTTCTCGTATCCCGCGTACAGCACCTTGGAGTCGCACGGATCGAACGCCAGGGACCAGACAGGAAATCCGTGATCGGGGATGTCGAGCCGTTCCCACCGCTCGCCGTGGTTCGTGCTGCGATAGGGACCGTCCTGCGTTCCGACGTACACGGTCTCGGCGTGCTCGGGGTGGGTGGCGATCGCACGGATCGTCGGCGCGTCGGGGAGGCCACGCGTCACCAGCTCCCACCGATCGTCGCCGATGGCCATACGATAGAGCCCGGATTTGACGGGGCGATTCGGGGCGGTCTCACCTGCCAGGCCGACATACACGTAGGACGTGCGATTGGTCGTCATCGCCTGCGCCTCCTGACGGTCCTCGTACCCTCGAAGTACGGGGAGGCTATCATGCGGTGCCATGAAAGACATCCGCGTCGCGGGCCTCGCCAAAGCCTTTGGCAAGACGCCCGCCGTCGACGCGATCGACTTCGAGGTGTCCGCCGGCTCCCTCGTGACGCTCCTCGGGCCCAGCGGCTGCGGCAAGACGACCACGCTCCGACTCATCGCCGGGCTCGAAACGCCTGATGCCGGCGAGGTCCACGTGGGCGGACGGTTGCTGACGTCGGCCGCGCGCGGTGTGTTCGTCCCGCCCGAGAAGCGACGGATGGGCATGGTCTTTCAGACCTACGCCATCTGGCCGCACATGACCGTGTTCGAGAACATCGCGTTCCCGCTCCGCGAGCAGCGCGTGCGTTCCGCGGAGATTCGCGAGCGCGTGATGGCCATGCTGCAGAGTCTGGGCCTCGAAGGCTTTCACGATCGCCCGGCGCCCCTGCTGTCCGGTGGACAGCAGCAGCGGGTGGCGCTGGGACGCGCGCTCGTGGCGGACCCGGACGTGCTGCTCCTCGACGAGCCGTTCTCCAACCTCGACGCGCGGCTGCGCGAAGACATGCGCCTCGAGCTGAAGGAGCTGCAGACGCGAGTCGGCGTCACCACGCTGTTCGTCACGCACGACCAGGCCGAGGCCATGATCCTCTCCGACCGGGTCTTCGTGATGAACGCCGGGCGGATCGCGCAGGACGGGAGCCCGCGACAGATCTACGAGCATCCGCGCACGCGGTTCGTCATGGACTTCCTGGGCCAGGTCGATCACGTGGAGGCGCGCGTCGTGCGGTCGGCCGATGGCGCCTGGTTCGCGCGGCTCGACGACGATCACGGCGCGCGGGTCCCGCTGGCCACGGATCAATCGTGGCGGGACGGTGACCGCGTGGTCCTGGCGTTCCGCTCGTCCGACGTCCGGGTGTGCCCGGTCGACGGCAACGGTCACTGGCAGGGTACGATCCTCTCGACGATGTACCTCGGCGAGCGCGTGGAATACGTCGTCAAGCTGGGCGCGGCCCACGTACGCGCCTCGGGTGGTGTGACGGATTCGTTCCCCGCGGGAGCGACGGTGCAGCTGCAGATCTCGCCGAGCGCGATCCGGGCGTGGCCGGCGCGCCCGTAACGACGAAGGAGACAGTGTGAAGACACGAAGAGGCCTGCTGGCGCTGGTCGGTGTTCTCCTCGTCCTTTCGTTGGCCGGGACGCAGACCATGGCCCAGACGAAGCCATGGGACGAGACCGTCGCGGCTGCCAAGAAGGAAGGCGTGCTCGTGTGGTCCTTCTTCGGCGCGCCCGGCGGGGCGACCGAACGACAGGCCCGCGAGTTCGAGCGACTGTACGGCATCCGCGTCGAGCTGGTGCCGGGGCGCACGGGAGATTTCGAAGCGCGCTGGAATGCGGAGCGCGCCGCCGGGAAGCCGAGCATCGACGTGCGCTCGTCCGGCAGCCCCGAGAATCGTCGACTCGCGGCACGCGGCCTCGACCAATCGTTCGGGACGCTGCCCGCCGCCGTCGAGCCCGGCGTCCAGTGGATCGTGGACCCGCTCGTGGACGTGAGGGCGGGCCACGGCCACACGCTCCACTTCTCGGCGGGCGGGTATTTCATCCTCGTCAACAACAAGCTCGTGCCGCCCGAGATGGGACCGCGGAGCTACAAGGATCTGGAGGATCCGAAGTTCAAGGGGCTCATCGTGCTGTC
>JBGOTH010000572.1:0-2883 GCA_041476345.1 Methylomirabilia bacterium | reverse complement strand
GGCAAAGAGATCCTTGTCGCGTACCGGATGATGAAAGCGGGCGGACGCTGGATGGTCTACGACGTGATCATCGAGGGCGTGAGCCTCGTGCAGAACTACCGCGCGCAGTTCGATCGCGTCATCCGCACGGCGTCCGTGGCAGAGCTGATGAAGCGGCTCGAATCGCAGGTGGCGGGCCAGGCCAGTCCGCGCAGCGAGCTGAAGCCGCGCGGCGCCGCCCACAACTAGGGACTAGACGAGTGCGCTGACGTCCACCTCGATCGGCGCGCCCTTCGGGAAGCTTTTGACTGACCGTGGCACTCGCAGCACGTCGTCGCGTTCGTAGGTCTCGCGGAGCGCGTTCCAGTCGAGGTCGTCGGGCGCGATGAGCGCCGCGAGCCCGTCGAGACGCTCGAGCGCCGCGGCGGACGGCTTCGAGTCCGGCCGCAACTCGCGAGAAATCCCCCACGTGTCCCACGCCAGCATCTCGCGCTTGTTGAGCGCCGCGAGATCGCGCAGCACGCTGCTCGCCACGAAGCCGGCGCCTGCGATGCCGATCGAGGACACGCCGCACGTCGCGGCGTCGAGCGCCCCGCGCCGCATGCGGAGCCACGCGTCACCGGCGACGAGAAACGCATCGCGCGGGACATCCGCCGGATCGAACGTGACGTTGAAATAGCTTCGGACGCGCTCGCTCAGCTCGGGATCGAGCAGGCGCCACCGATCGCCGGCGTGGTACTCGCACACCCAGTGATCTTCGTTGAAACTCGGGATGAAGTAGTTCGCGAAGCCGACGCGCGCCCGTGCCGGAACGCGGTGATGCCGGAGCACGGCGCACGCGAGCAGCGTGTAGTCGCGGCAGATGCCGATGAACCGGCGCTCGGGCGGGCGCACGACATCGAGCGACGACGCGTCGCGCGCGAGGATCCGGTCGAGAATCTTTGGGATCGTGCGGCTCTCGACGTCGTCCGCGCTGCCGGCGGGCGGCGTAATCCCGAGCGGTACCACGAACCCCTGGTGCAGCACGAGGCCAGCCACCGCCGCGATGAGCTGATGCGGATCCGGCGGCATCGCGTCGAAGAGCCGTGCGCGCGCGCCGGGATCGGACAGCGCGCTGTGAGAGATGTAGTATGCGCGCTCCTCGGGCGTCACCGCCGTCGGAAGATGGCGCGCCCGACCAGCATCACGATGCCCACGCCGGCGCCGAACGCGAGCGCCGCGCGCGGCCCGAAGAGCACGCGGTTGTTGTCACCCTCGAAGCGCGACGTGATGACGACGCCGATCGCGCTGTCGCGGACCCGCGCTTCCGAGGCGACGACGAGCGCCGCCGCGCCTTGATCGATCTCAACGCTCTGGCGCGCGATCACGATCTGCGCCGCCGACTGCGTGAGCTCGACGTCGCTCGCCAGCACGGCCCCCACCCCACCGGCGGTGACTTCGAGCGTCTCGGTGCTCGCGAGCCCCACCCCGCCCTGGCTGATCGCGAGCTGCCCCGCCTGGGCGAGCGCGACCCCTCCCTGCCGAACGACGATGCTGTCGGCAGTGATGGACCGCGCGGCGCCCTGGCGGACGACGACGTCGCGCGCGACGATGTCGTCGCTCACGCGCGTCCTACCCCACGTGCTTGCGGAAGAAGTCGATCGTGCGCACGCGCGCGATCTTCGCCGACTCCGCGTGGAAGCTGCCGCGCTCGTCGCACACGAAGCCGTGGCCCGCCGGATAGATGTAGATCGGCACGGTCGGATGCGCCTTGATCACCTTCTCGTAGTCCGCTTTCGGAATCGACGCGTCCGTCTCGCCGAAGTGCAGCATCACGGCGGTCCTGGGCTTCGCGTCGGCCTCGGCCGCGATGCCGCCGCCGTAGTACCCGACCGCGGCCGCCACCCCGTCGAGCCGCGTGCCGGCCCACCACGCGACGGTGCCGCCGTAGCAGTAGCCGACGACGCCGACCTTCCCGGACTTCGACGCCTCCTTCACCGCTGCCCGCACATCCTTCAACGTGTCGTCCGTCGACAGCTTGCCGCGCGCGGCGCGCCCGCGCTCGATGTCTTGCGGGCCGTACCCGGTGTCGTAGCCGCGCTCGACGCGATCGAACAGCGCCGGCGCGATCGCCACGTAGCCGTCGGCGGCGAAGCCGTCCGCCACCTGCTTGATGTGGTGGTTGACGCCGAAGATCTCCTGGATCACGACGATGGCGCCGCGCGGCGTGCCGGACGGCGTGGCCTTGTACGCGGCGAGCTTGAATCCGTCCTCGGACGTCAGCGTCAGGTTCTCACCCATCAGAAGCTCCTCCTCGTGTCGATAGTCGGTCGGTGATGCCTAGACCAGCGGCCAAGGATACCGCATGCCGGAGGCGTCGACGGGAAAGACGCCGCCGTCGATGAGGGCGCGCGCCCTCACGAAGAGCGCCTTCCGCTCGTCGCGCGTGAGCAGCGCCGCGAGCTCGGACGGGACGCCCCCGTCGAGCAGCTCCTGGAGGTCGGCGAGCCACGGCCGTGCGATCGGCTCGCCGCCGAAGTCCCAGATCACCGTGCGCAGCTTCGGCTCGACGTGGAAGCAAAGCCCGTTGTCGATCGCCCAGACCGACCCGTCGAAGAGGAGGCAGTGGCCGCTCTTGCGGTCGGCGTTGTTGGCGAGCAGGTCGAAGAGACAGATCTGCCGCAGCCGGTCGTGGAGGGCTGCGTCTTCGCGCAGCGTGAAATAGTGCTGGTCGAAGTCGGCGGCGAGAAAGCGCTGCATCGATCCCTCGCCGAACGGCCCAGAACGCTCGATGGTCAGCGGCACCAGGCCCCACCCGAGCGCTTCCGACAGGAGGTACGCGGCGATCTCGCGCCGGTACAGCGCGGGCGGGAAATCCCACAGCGGACGTTCGCCGCGGCCGGGCTTGTAGACCGCGAAGCCCGT
>JBGOTH010000571.1:0-2888 GCA_041476345.1 Methylomirabilia bacterium | reverse complement strand
GCGACCGCCGAACGGTGACCGAGACCGGCCAGCTTACCGAGAGCCTTGAAGGCGAACGGCTGCATCGCCCGCCCGTGAATGCCGCCCACGAGGTTCTTGGCGAGCTGTATGCCCTGCCGTGACGCGTGCTGCGCGGTGGGCGGGCAAGCCTGGCCCGCATCGCCCTCGGGCACCCAGGCGCAATCGCCCAGCGCCCAGACCCCGGGATAGCCCGGGACCTCGAGGGTCTTGTCGACGACGATGCGGCCGCGCTCCATCTTGAACGGCAACGCCGCGACGATCGGGTGCGGCGCCGACGGCACCGTGCTGACGAGGGTCTTGGTCGCGATGCGCTCGCCACTCGCCAGGAGCGCCGACTCCGCGGTGGCCCCCGCGAGGCGCGTGTTCAGACGGATGTCGACGCCCCGCTTGCCGAGCTGATTCTGCGCGAACAAGGCGAGGCTCTTCGGGAGCTCCGGCAAGATCGGGTCGCCCGCGTGGAGCAGGATGACCTTGATCTCGGCCAGATCGATGTTGCGGAAGCTCTTGGCGCCCTCGCGCACGAAGTCGTTCAGCTCGGCGACCGCTTCCACCCCGGAAAACCCACCGCCCGCGACGACAAACGTGAGGAGGGTGCGACGGACGTCGGCATCGCGCTCGATGTCGGCTTCCTCGAGCGCGTGGATGATGTGGTTGCGGAGGACCAGCGCGTCACCGAGATACTTGAACGGCAGCGCGTTCTCGGCGAGGCCCGGCTGGCCCATGAAGCTCGTCATGTTGCCGAGGGCGATCACGAGGTGGTCGTACTCGAGCGTGTACGGCCGCGGCCGGAAGCCCGAGCTCACCGTGACCGTCTTGTTCTTGACGTCGATCGCTTCGACGGCGCGCGTGTAGAGATTCGTGCGCGGGCAGAGCCTTCGGATCGGCGTGATGACGTCGAGCAGCCCGATGCTGCCCGAGATCACCTCGGGGAGCATCGGTTGGAACACGAGGTAGTTGTCCTTGTTGACGAGCCCGATCTCGACCGTGGGATCGTGCTTCACGAGCTTCTCGAGGGTCATCGCGGTATAAACGCCGCCGAAGCCGCCCCCGAGGATGAGAATGCGGGTACGACCGCTCGCAGACATACGCGTTACGAACGCGTCTCGGCGCGACGGAGCTCTTCCAGACGGGACTCCATGATCTTCGTGAACTGCTCGCGGACGCCGGGGAGCGACGTGTAGAGGACGGCGAAGTTGCCGCCGCTCATCTTGAGGACCCGAAGTGCCGTGACCGTGCGGACGGTGGCGTTGCGCGGCGCCTTCCCGAGCAACGCCATCTCTCCGAAATGATCGCCGGGGCCCAGCACCTTCAAGACCTCCGAGACGCCGCCCGGACGGGTGTGGACGATCTCGACGTTGCCGGTCTTGATGACGTAGACGTCCCGGCCTTCGTCGCCCTGCGTGAAGACGACCTGGCCCGCCCCGAACTCCTCCTCCACGAGCGTGCGCTGCGCGAAGAGGGCGACGATGGCGAAGAGGACGACGCCGACGAGAATGAGGCCCATCATCGAGGCGAACGCCAGGATCAGGAGCGGCGCCTTGAAGACGAACGCCAGGAAACCGAGGAGCGCGACGGTGCCGACACAGAGCTGGGCCACGTGGAGCACTTTCGTGCGCCAGTCGCCGCGCGCGAACGCAGGGACCACCCGCAAGCGGCCGAGCATCAGCGGAGCCCTCCGAGGGCGGCCTTCTTGACCTGCGGGACGTCGTGCGCGGGCGCATGGCACGAAATGCACTCCGTCTTGCTCGTCCGAAGCTCTTCGGACACTTTCCCGTCCTCCAGGTGAACCTCCTGTGCCATGAAGCGCTTGGCCCCGTTGTGACACTTGAGGCACAGCGTGTTCTCGAAGGGCTCCGGCATCTTGATCGGTAAGTGGTAGGTGCCGGTGTTGTACTTGTACACGTGTCGGAGGCCGGTCAGCTTCGCGGCCAGCGTGCCGTGGACGCCGTAGTTCGCGTGACACGAATAGCACTCGGTGCCCGGCGCAAAGCGGTTCTGCGAGTGTAGCGACGCGAGCGACTGGCTCTTCGGGTTGTGGAGGTCGTCGATGTACGGCTTCATCGTGAGGTGACAGGAGCCGCAGAACTGCACCTCGGTCGCGTACTCGAGCGTCGCAAAATTGCCGATGGCGAGCAGGACGAGCGGGAGCACGCCGAGAGAGAGCAGGTGCAGCCACAGCGCGCTCCCCTCCGTCTGGCGTCCCCGATAGAAGATCAGGGACGCCAGGATGCAGAGGACGATGATCCCGGAGATGCCCGCCGTGAGCGTGACCGCCCAGTCGAGCGCCGTGCCCCAGCGGACGACCTCGCCGCCCTGCCCGGCGACGTCCGCCGCCTCGGCCATCCGCACGAAGCTCACGCGGTTACTTCTTCAGTGACTTGACGTGGGCGACGACCGCTTTCACGTCGTCGTCGGAGAGCTTCGGATACGCGGGCATCGCCTTCGACTTGCCGACGGCGCCGCCACCCTTCTTGATCGCCTCCGTGATCTTCGCGTCGTCCAGATCCTTCAATCCGCCGCCGCCCTTCGTCCAGTCGCTGGGCTTGTCCTTCAGCTTCTTGCCCATGGCCCCATCGCCGGCGCCGGAGTCACCGTGACACTTCGCGCACTCCTTCTTGTAGATGTCGGCGCCCTGCGCGGACGCACTGCCCGCCGTGAAGCCGACCACCCATGCCGCCGCCAGCACTCCCGCCACGATCCCGGTCAGTCTCATGTCCGTCCTCCAGTACGTTTGGAACGCTCCGTTTGAACCTTGACGGCCCGTGGCCGTCAATTTATCTCTTGACCCTGGGGGTCGAGTTCTCGACCGAGAACACCTCGTTGTTCCTGAGATAGAACCGCACGAGCTCGTTCGCGTTGAACGGCCG
>JBGOTH010000570.1:0-2890 GCA_041476345.1 Methylomirabilia bacterium | reverse complement strand
AGGAAGCCGACGATGCCGATCGGGACGTTGATGTAGAAGATCCAGCGCCACGACCAGTTGTCGGAGATGAAGCCGCCGAGCGTCGGGCCGAAGATCGGCGCCATCATGATGCCCATGCCCCACGCCGCCATGGCCATGCCGCGCTGCCGGAGCGGAAAGATTTCCCACATGATCGCCTGCGACAGCGGCATGAGCGGTCCGCCGCCGATCCCCTGCAGCATGCGGGCGAGGAGCAGCGTCGTGATGTTGGGCGCCAGCCCGCACAGCACGGACGCGCCCGTGAACACGACGGTACAGATCAGGAAGAAGCGCTTGCGCCCGAGGAGCCCGGCGAGCCAGCCTGTCGCGGGGAGGATCACCGCGTTCGCGGCGAGGTAGGACGTGAGCACCCACGAGACTTCGTCGACGCCGGCCGAGAGCGAGCCCTGGATGTGCGGCAGCGCCACGTTCGTGACGGTGACGTCGAGCACCTGCATGACCGTCACCAGCATCACGGACGCGGTGATCGTCCACTTCAGCGCCGCGTTGATCGGCGCTTCGTCGACGACGGGCGTTGCTTCGGCGAGGGCCATGCGTCGGCTAGGCGCCCATCGACGCGATTTCGGGAGGCGGACCGGCTTCGCGCGCCCGCCGCTCGATGTCCGGGATGTTGACGAGCGGGACGAGGAGCCAGGCCATCGCCGTCATCGCCGCCGAGATCAGGACGAGCGGCGTGTAGCCGATGATGTCGTAGAGCCAGCCACCGGTCACCTGCGAGCCCTGCACGCCGAAGTTGTAGACGGACATGAGGAGCGCGAAGAACGTGCCCTCCGCGTGCTTGGGGCAGGCCTTCGCCGCGAGGTCGAGGAGTGCCAACTGCGTGATCATGCCGACGCATCCGAACACCACGTCGATGATCACGGCCGAGGTGGCGTCGCGATACAGGAGATACGCCAGGGTTCCCACGACGCCGACGCCGATCGACCACACGATGATGCGCTGCAAGGGCACGCGCCGCGAGAGCGGGGCGTAGAGCGCGGCCCCGATGATGCTGGCGCCCGCGGCGAGCGAGCCGAGCAGCCCGATGAACTGCTGGCTGAACTTCAGCGTGTCGGTCTGGAAATAGAAGAGCGGGATGCCGATCGACGGACTGAAGTTCCAGAAGAAGATGAAGCCGGCGACCACCCACAGCGTGCGATCGCGAAGGGCCCCCTGGATGCCGCGCCACGCGTCCCGCGCCTCTTCGCGGCCGGGCTTGGCGGGCACCTCGTGGACGAACCGCGCTGCGACGATCATCGCGAGCAGTGGAAAGATGGCGGCCACGAAGAATCCGCCCTGCACGTTGCGTCGCTGCGCGAAGTACCCGCCCGCGAGGCCGACGAGGATGGACGCGCCGTTGATGGCCGCCCATTGCACCGATTGAAACGCGCCGGTGAGCCCGAGCGGCTTGCCGCTCTCCACCATCATCGCGTCGGTGAGCACGTCGGTGAAGGCGACGCCGAACGCCATCACGGTGACGAGCATCGCCAGCCCCCAGTAGGTCGGCGCGCCCTGTGCCGCGAGCAGAAAGCCGGCGCCCGCCGCGATCGTCGACGTCACGAGGAAGTAGCTTTTGCGGCGGCGTCCGAAGAGCGGCACCGCGTCCGACAGGAGGCCGTACACGGGCTTGATGAGCCACGGCGTGAGCGTGATCCACCCGAACGTCCCGACCTGCGTGGCGGAGAGTCCGAGCGTCTCCTTGAGCGTGAGCATCAGCGGCTGCGCCGACACGTAGTACATTCCCTGCGAGAAATAGACGACGGCGAAGAGCACGGCGAGGCGCTGGGAATCGGGACTTCGGAACGGATGCAGCGTATGCAGCCAGGCGCGCAGGGACATCGGCGCATGATAACGTACGCGTGCTCATGCGGTCCGTCTGCCCTCACGATTGCCCCTCGGCGTGCGCGCTCGTCGTGAAGACGGAGAACGGGCGCCTCGTCGACGTGACGGGCGACCCGGATCATCCGTTCACGCAAGGCGTGATCTGCGGCAAGGTCCGCGAGTACGCCGAGCGCGTGCATTCCGAGCTGCGCGTGCTGCGCCCGCTTAAGCGCATCGGCGCCAAAGGCGCGGGCGAATTCGCGCCGATCTCCTGGCCGGAAGCGATCGCCACGATCGCGACGCGGTGGCGCGCGATCGCCGCGGAGAGCGGGGCGGAGGCGATCCTGCCGTTCTCCTACGCGGGGACGATGGGCCAGGTGCAGTACTTCGCGGGCCATCCGCTCTTCCATGCGCTGGGCGCGAGCCGGCTGCAGCGCACGATCTGTGTCGAGACGGCGTACGCGGGATGGCGCGCGACGCTCGGCGCGGTGACCGGCAACGACTCCACCCAGATGGTCGGCAGCGCGCTGGTCGTGCTGTGGGGGATCAACGCCGCCTACTCGACGATCAACGTGATGACGCTGGTCAAGCAGGCGCGTGCGAACGGCGCGTACGTCGTCTGCATCGACCCCTATCGCACCCCGACGGCCGAGCAGGCCGACGAGCACTTGATGGTCCGGCCCGGCACCGACGGGGCCTTCGCCCTTGCCGTGATGCACGTGCTGATCGCGGAAGGCCTGATCGACCGCGACTACGTCGCGCGGGCGACGCTCGGCTTCGATCGGCTGGCGACGCACGTGGAAACGTTCACGCCCGCGTGGGCCGCGGCGATCACGGGACTCCCGGCGGAGGCGATCACGGCGTTCGCGCGGCGCTACGGCGCGACGAAGAAGACGTTCGTCCGCATCGGGATCGGGCTTTCGCGCCACGACAACGGCGGCATGACGATCCGCACGCTCGCGTGCCTGCCCGCGCTCACCGGCGCCTACGCCGACCCGCACGGCGGCGCGCTCCTGTCGTCGACGCAGGCGTTCACGTTCGACTTCAACGT
>JBGOTH010000569.1:0-2891 GCA_041476345.1 Methylomirabilia bacterium | reverse complement strand
TAGAGCGCCAGCAGCACGACGTACGCCAGCGCGGTGAGGAGAAACGGCGTGCCGAGTGCCGCGCTCGCCGCGAGACCGCACAGGACGAGAACGCTCGCCGCGACGCCCGCCGCCCGGACGGACAGCGCCCCCGAGGCGATCGGGCGCAATCGCTTCTCGGGATGCGCGCGGTCGCGCACGCGGTCGGCCGCGTCGTTCAGCAGATAGACGGCGCCGGAGAGCGCGCAGAAAATGGCGAAGGCTTCGAGGGCGCGTCCCGCATCCGCCGTAAACAGCCTGCGCGAGAAGATGACGCCCGCGAACACGAACAGGTTCTTGACCCACTGCCGCGGGCGGATCGAGACGACGAGGGCGGTGATCCACGTCACGGGCCGGTGCTGGCGCGAATGGGACCGCCCACGCCGAGCAGGTTCAGGCTGAAGCGCACCTCCTCGTCGGCCTTCAGGCGTCCGATCTCCCGGTTGCGGTCGATGAGGACCACGGAGAACTCGTAGCACTGGAAGCGCAGGTCGATCCCGAACTGGTTCTCGACGAACGTATCGGTCCGCATGTCCCAGTTCGTCCCGACGTGGGCCACGACCGTGTTCGTCACCTCCGTGCGCAGCGAGCCCTGCAGGAAGTTCGTGCGCTGCACCGCGTCGTAGCGCGTGCCCACCGACGCGATGACGCGGGGGACGACGACCGAGAAGTCCGTGGTGGCCGTCGCGAGGTCCTGCGTCGCCAGGCTGTAGCGCGCCTCGGTACGGAAGCGGAAGATCGAGGGCGCCTGCACGATCAGGTCGCCGATCACGTCGCCGATGGTGTGGTTCTGCGAGCGCAGATCGATCTGATGCCCGAGCAGGACACGCACGGCCTCCCAGCGGACCGCCTCCGAATCCGGGCCCGAGGAGGTGCGGGCGAAAAAGCGGTTGGTGACCGAGTACGTCACCTGGCTCGCCTCCTTGACCGCGTCGACGCGCTCGGTGAAGAGCGGCAGGTGGTTCATGCCGGAGCCGGTGATGAACGTGTAGTTCACGCGCGGCTCGATGCGGTGCAGGATCGTGTCGACGCCCCAGCGGTCGAACGCGTAGGGCCGCGAGATCGGCATCTCGAGATCGCCGCCGGCCTCGACGAGCCGGCGCACGCGGGGATCGCCGTTGGTCACGTCGACCAGACTGTTGTCCACGTCGAGGCGCTGAGCCACCACGGAGTTCTGATACGCCGTCACGCGTCCGCCCACGAACGGCGTGACGGTGAAGAGATCGCCGGGCCGCACGGGCGCGGAGAGACGGGGATGGAGATCGACACGCCCGCCCTCGGCCCCGACGTCGCGCTGGAAGTACGTCCCGCTCGACTCGAAATCGAAGAGGATCCCGGGCACGCCCGGCACCGGAGCCCGCACGCGATCGACGCGGAGCTCCGGTAGGCGGCGCAGCTCCGTGCCACGCCCCGTGGTGAGGTCCTGGTAGGAGAAGACGTTGCCCACGACGTTCCAGTGCTCGAAGGCCTTCGACACGAACAGGTTTGAATCCACGCGCTGCTGCGCGCGCTCGCTGAGGCGGAGGCTGTAGTCGCGCAGGACGTGGTCGTCCGACACTAAGTTGACGTCGGCGACGGCACGGAGACCGTCCGGCCCGCGCCACTCGTGACGGAAGCGTCCCCAACCGCGGTCATCGTCCTTCACCTTCGATTCGTGAACGTAGAAGCCGCTGAAGGTGCCGCCGCTGTTCTCCGACAGCCGGTAGCGGTAGGTCGCGGCGCCGCCGACACCCTTCAGCTCGTAGCCGTTGAGGCTGACCGTGAGGTCCTGGCTGTCGGAGATGGCCCAGAAGAACGGAATCTCGGCGTAGAAGCCGCGGAGTCTCGAGCTACCGAACGTCGGAAAGAGAAACCCGGTCTGACGCTCGCGGCGGATCGCGGCCGCGAAGAACGGAAAGAACGGGATGAGCGGAACGTCCTTCACCCAGAACGAGGCGCTCGTGCCGAAGAGATAGTCTTCGAGGTCGGCGGTGCCTTCCTCGAAGCGGAAGGACCACGAGGGCGGGTCGTCCTCGCACGTGGTGAAGATCCCGCGCTTGACGCGATACACGCTTTCGTCGACGCGGTCCATGCGCTCGCCCGAGAGACGGTAGTACGGCGGCGTGGTCGCCTTCCCGTGATGCACGACGCCGGTGCCGGTCCTGATGTTGTAGTCGATCCGGTCGCCGGTGAGGCGGTCCTCGCCGTCATAGAAGATCGCGCGCCCCGTCGCCACCGCGTCGCCCGTGGTGCGGTTGATCTCGACGCGGTCGGCGTTGAGCCGGGCGCGGCCCTTGAAGATCTCCACGTTGCCGGTGGCGACGACCACGTTGTCGCGGCCCAGGTCGTCCATGCGGTCGGCGAGGACGGTGACCTCGCCCCCGACCGTCGGCACGGTGACCGGCGCCGGCTGCGCAAAGGTCTGACCGAAGGCTCCGAGAAGGAGCGCGGCGGCGAAGGCCAGGACGCGGATGATCGGCACCATGAAGTGTCTCGAAAGTCCCCGTTAAGAAAGGAGGTCCATGCTATCAGCCCCCCTTTCGATGGGACAAGGTTTATCCGTCCCAGAGAGCTCGCGGAGGGCCTCGCCGACCAGCGCGAGTGACCCCGCAACACAAACGATGGGGGTCGCCGGCGGCTGAGCCGCCACGCTTAGCGCCTCGGTAACTGACAGTGTGACGGTCGTGGGGATCGTGCCGCTTACAAAGGCAGCGAGTGCTACCGGGTCGGCGGAGCGCTCGCCCGCGACACGCGTGAGGATCAGCCGGCCCGCGAGCGGGAGCAGCGCGTCGAGGATGCCGCGCGCATCCTTGTCGGCGTACACCCCCACGACGAACGTCACGCGCACATCGCCGAAGAGCGCCCGCAGCGACGCCGCGAGCGCCCGCGCGCCG
>JBGOTH010000568.1:0-2894 GCA_041476345.1 Methylomirabilia bacterium | reverse complement strand
GCTGGGCGCGGTCGGCCACGCGTTCGACGGGATGCTGGACGAAGTCGTCCGTTCACAAGCGTTGCTCCGTGAAGCGGAAGCTCGCTATGCGGACATCGTGCAGAACGCGGTCGAAGGGATCTACCAGACATCGCGGGACGGTAAGTACCTGATGGCGAACCCGTCGCTTGCGCGGATATACGGCTACGACACGCCCGACGATCTGATCGAGGACCAGGACACCGCCGTGAAGCTCTACGTCGATCCGGCGGAGCGCGCCGAGTTCGTCCGGCGCGTCGACGAAGCCGGCGTGCTGACCAATTTCGAGACTCAGATGCGCCGCAAGGACGGCGGCGTCATCTGGGTCACGCACAACGCGCGCCGCGTGCGCGACGCCGACGGCCGCTTCGCCTACTACGAGGGGACCGTGCAGGACATCACCGAGCGCAAGCACGTCGAGCAGTTCAAATCCGATTTCGTCTCGTTCGCGACGCACCAAATGCGGACGCCACTGTCCGGCCTCAAGTGGCTCCTCGAGCTGGCCGGGGACGTCGAGGGCGTGCCCGCCGACGCGCGCTCGTACATCGCCGACGCGCGCCAGTCCGCCGAACGGCTGGTGAGGCTCGTGAACGACCTCCTCGCCGCCTCGCGGCTGGAGGGCGGGCGCATCACCATCAAGGGCGAGAACGTGGATCTCGCCGCGCTCACGCGGAGCGTCGTTGCCGAGCTGGCGCCGCAGGCTCGCGACAAGAGCCAGAAGGTCACGGTGTGTGGTGAAGGCGACATCACGCCGGTGATCGCCGACCCGCAGCTCATCCGGCAAGCGTTGCTGAATCTCACCTCGAACGCCGTGAAGTACACGCCCGCCGGCGGTGCGATCTCTATCCGGATGCAGAACCGCAATGGCGAGGTCGCGTGGTCGGTCGACGATACGGGCATCGGCATTCCCGCGGCGGACCAGCCGCGGCTCTTCGGCAAGTTCTTTCGCGCGGGGAACGTGTTTGCAGTGGAAACCGAGGGCACCGGGCTCGGCCTCTATCTCGTTCGCCTCATCATTCAGCGATCAGGAGGACACGTCTGGTGCGAGTCCCAGGAGGGGAAGGGGTCGACGTTCACGCTGACCTTACCGGCCGCGACGCTGGTTCCGGCGTGATGGTCCCGTCGTCGAGCCCGCGGCTACTCCTGGTGGAAGACGACCGATTCCTCCGGCGCGCGCTGGAGGCCGGCCTGCGCGGGCGCGGTTTCACCGTCGTGACGGCGGCCGATGGCGAGGTCGGCCTGGAGCTCGCGAAGCGCGAAGCATTCACGATGGTGCTGCTCGACCTGCTGATGCCGAAGATGACAGGTCTCGAGGTCTTGCGAGCGCTGCGCGCCGATGCTGCCACGCGAGAGCTCCCCGTGCTGATCTTGTCGAACTCTTCGCGCGAGCAGGACGTCGCGGACGCGCAAGCGCTCGGCGTGGTCGGCTACGTCGTCAAGTCGAACATCTCGCTGCAGGAGGTGTGCGATCACATCGCCACGCTCGTCCGGAGCGTGGCGTGAACGCGCTCGCTCAGGCCACTCGGTGGCGTCGTGACGTGTCGTCCACGCAGAGCATCGCGCGCCTGGTCATCCTGTCCGGCAGTCACGTGGCGGCGACGCGGGTGTTGCACGACGCCCTGTTCGAGTGGGGCGGCGACGTGTCCGGCCTCGCCCGCGAATGGACGGGCCGGGCGGTCCTCGTCGTCCCCGTGCAGAGCGGCCGCCGGTACGTCGGCATCGTGGCGCTTGCCGACCTGAGCGGCCGCGTGTTCAGCCACCGTGAGCTCGCGGTAGCCCAACGCGTCTCGCAGGCGGCCACCCACGTGGTGCTGCGGGGGCGCAGGACCGCGCACGCGCACGGCATCGTCGAGCGCCTCCTGGAGCAGCTCGGCGGCGAGACGGCTGCGCTGTACACCCTCGACGAGGACGGCACGCATCTGCGTTTGCTCGCGGCGGCGCAGTCGTCCTCCTGATCACGAAAGGAGATCAGCGCTCCCTGAGCGCTGACGCGAGCAGCTCGAGTGCCCCCTTCGCGAAGGCGTCCATGTTCGCTTCGCGATCGCCGTGGCCGGTCTCGAGGGTGACCGCGCGCTCGACCGGCCCCGTGATCGCGAAGCACGCATGCCCGGCGGCGTCGCCGTAGCGGTTGCCCGTCGGGCCGCTCGCGCCGGTCTCGGACAGACCCCACGTGGCGCCCGTCAGCTCGCGAATCCGGCGGGCCTTCACGAGCGCGTAGGCTTCGGTGCTCGACCGGATGCCCTTCACGGCGTCGTCGGAGACTTGCAAAATTCCGCGCCGCGCCGCCTGCGTGTAGATGACGCCGCCGCCCAGGAAGTAGGCGGAGGCGCCGGGCACGGACAGCAACGCGGCGGAGATCAAGCCGCCCGCCGACGATTCCGACACGGCAATTGTCTCCTTCCGCTCGATGAGGCGAGTCGCGAGTGATGCCGCGATCGTGGTCAGCACCTTGTCCATGTTGTCAGTCTCCCTTGTGTCCCTTGAGCGCGAGATCCCGCGTGAGGCGGAGCTCACCGAGGTGCAGCCCCGCGTGGCGGATCGCGTGCACGAGCGCATCGCGGGCGGAGATCTCGTGGATCTCGCCGGTGCCCCACAGCTCACGTGGTGGCACGAAGCGCCGGTCGAGATCCGCCGGCGTGAGCGTGGCCAGCGCCCCCCGGATCTCCGCGGCCAGCGCGTCGAGCCGCGCGATCAGCTCGCGCGCATCGGTGCCCTGCGCGGCGAATTCCGCGGGACGGTCGCGCGTCACCGGCCGGCCGCAGCCGAAGCCGAGCACGTAGACGCGCGTGACGCCGGCGACGTGACTCGCGATCGCGTACGCGCTGTTCGCCTCTCCCGTGGCGGGGCGCCAGTTGAGCTCGGCGGCGCTGAGCCCG
>JBGOTH010000567.1:0-2900 GCA_041476345.1 Methylomirabilia bacterium | reverse complement strand
GGGCCACTACGATCCGGAGAGCAATCCGTTGGGCACCCGCCTCAAGGCCGCCATCCAGGAAGCCGGCAACGCCTCGACGGCCATCGGCCTCGTGAGTCAGAGCGCATCGCTCGATCCCCGCACGTTCGCCGGTGTGTGGGCGATCAGCGGCTCCTACGGGGCGTTCACCCCGCTGATGTACACACCGGCCCGCGTGTGGAGCCAGCAGAATCAGGACAGCAAGTTCCGTATGGGCGTCCTGCACATCCTGGTCGCGCATTCCGGACCGGAAACGGCGGCGGACGGTCGCACCCACTTCGGGATCTTCGCGCCGCAGGTGTGGAAGCTGTTCCCGCGCGGGCAGACCATTCACTTGAGTTTCTGGGACTACAACGACGTGGCGCCGGGCTATTTCGCGGCCGCCGAGATCGCCGCGCGCGATCCGAAGGTGGGAATCATCACCCTGGAGGTCGCGCGCCCGGATTTCCCGGTGGCCGACCGCAGCCGGTTCGCCGACTCCGACGTGCGTGCCGCCGCAAAAGGCTTCTACGTGATTCGCGACTTCGCGCCGGGCAAGCCGCGGCACGGCTACGTGGTCACGCAGGGATCGAGCTCCACCGTGAACCTGGTCAGCGTGCTGCCGAAGCTCGAGGAAGCCGGGATCAACGTGAAGGTCATCGCGGCCATCAGCGAAGAGCTGTTCGACCGCCAGCCGGAGGCGTACCGTCGATCGGTGCTGCCGCCGGCGGCGTACTACGACCTCATGGTGGTGAGCACCGGCACGCGCCGGGGGTGGCCCGTTCGCGACATCGGGCCGCTGACAGACGAGTATTCGCTGACCTCGGATTGGAACAACCAGTGGCTCACCGGCGGGCTGGAGCCGGATGTGATTGCGGAGGCGCACCTGGATGCCGCATCGATCCTGACCGGGATCCAGCGCTTCGGCGCGGAACGCGATCAGCGGATGGCCCGCCAGCGCACCATGCTGGCCTCGCTGGTGGAATAGAGAGGCAAGACATGCGCGCGGTGACCTTTTCCCGAGTGGGTGGCCCCGAAGTACTGGAGGTGTCGCAACTGCCTGAGCCGCAGCCCGGCCCCGGCGAGGTGCGCATTCGCGTCGCAGCGGCGACGGTGAACCCGACCGACATCAGCTTCCGCAGCGGACGGCAGCTGACAGTCGCGCAGCTGGCGGAGATGGGTGTACGGCCGCCATTCATCCCCGGCATGGAGCTGGCCGGCGTGGTGGACGCCGTCGGCCAGGGCACGAGCTGGCACGTCGGAGACCGCGTGATGGCGATCGTCAATCCGCGCCGTCCGGGCGGTGGCGCCCAGGCCGAGCTGGTGGTCGTTCCGGCCGCGTCCGTCGCCCGCGTGCCCGAAGGAACGAGCCTCGAGGCTGCGGCCACGCTGCCGATGAACGGGTTGACCGTGCGTCTCGCGCTGGATCGGCTCGCGCTCAAGCCGGGGCAGACGCTCGGTGTCACCGGCGCGGCAGGCGCAGTCGGCGGGTACGCGATCGAGCTGGGCGTCAGCGAGGGACTGCGCGTGATCGCCGTGGCGCGGCCGCAGGACGAAGCACTGGTGAAGCGCTTCGGCGCGAAGACGTTCGTGCCCAGCGGCGAATCGGCGATTCGCGGCGTCTACGATGCTGCGCCCGGGGGCGTCGACGGATTGATCGACGCGGCGGTGCTCGACGCCGCCGCTCTGCCCGCCATCCGCGATGGCGGCAAGCTGGCCACCGTGCGCGGCTTCGCCGGGCCATCCGAGCGAGCCATCACCATCGAATCGGTACGGGTGACGTCGTACGTGGAGAACCACGATGCGCTCGACCGGCTGGGCCGTCTGGTCGCCGAAGGGCGGCTCACGCTACGCGTGGCGGAGACGTTTCCGCCCGAGCGGGCGGCGGACGCGCAGCGCAAGATGGCCGCGGGCGGGACTCGAGGACGGCTGGTGATCGTCTTCTGACGGGAACGACGTTCAGCGCGAGTTGGAGAGAATGAAGTTTCTCAGGACCTCGTTCATTTCAGCGTCGGCGCCGTAATACATGTGATAGCCACTGGCACATGGAGAGCCGCCCTCAGGCTCGCCGCTTTTCAGAAACCTGAATTCCGTGACCGACGTGTTGGTCTTCTTGACCTGCTCGAAGTTCTGTATCGAGGCTCTGGCGTCCGCGTTCGCGCAGCCGTCTCGTTCATGATGCAAGAACAGAACGGGCACGTCGACCGGCCTCTTGTCGAAATACGCAGCCTTTCGCGCGCCACTCACGATCAGACCTGATATTTGAGACGGGCCTCTCTCCGGGTCCTTGTAACGCAGGAATTCGGTGATGCTGACGGCGCCATTGCTGTGCCCCATCAGCCACACCGGCTTTCCGGTTTTCTGCTTGTAGAACCGAATGACGCTGCTGATCCGTGCAAGATGGTCGGCGGTGGCCCGGGAGGACGGATAGCCTCTGGGACTCGAGTCCAATTGACTGGGGCTGTCGAATAACACGACATTGATTCCGGGGTTGCCGGTCGTCGCATCGGTCAGCTTCTTCAGGGCTTGATAAAAACTATTGCTCGGATCTCTCTGCGTCGCCTTGAGACCTAAGGAGCCGGCACCTCCAGGGATGAGAACCAACGTGGCCTTGGCATCCGAGCTTCCCCAATACAACGTCTGTGTTGGAACGTCACCTCCCGTGCCATGGCCAACCGGTATCACCTCCGCGGATGCCGAAGTGGCTGCGCCAAGGAGAAGGAGCAGCAGGCAGGCTGTTCGCACAAGTAACAAATCTCTCCTCCCCTCCCGGTCCGCACGTAGCATAGCCCACGCTCACGCGTGCAATGTGATCGCCGTGGAGTCAGGAGGCGCCCGAATGCCGATGAATCGACGCCAGCAGATTCAACTGAGTCCCGACGAGCAAGCCGCGCTCTTCCGGG
>JBGOTH010000566.1:0-2910 GCA_041476345.1 Methylomirabilia bacterium | reverse complement strand
GGGTTGATGGCGTTCCCCGCGGTGCTGCTCGCGATCGCGTTCATGGCGGCGCGCGGGCCGGGCGTGTGGAACGTGATCCTCGCGCTGTCGATCGTCTACATGCCGCGCACCGCCCTGCTCGTCCGCAGCACCGTGTTGTCGCTCCGCGAGCTCGACTACGTGCAGGCCGCGCGCGCCCTCGGACGCCGTGACTTCACGGTGGCGGTGCGCCACATTCTGCCGAACTGCATGGCGCCGCTGCTCGTGCAGGGCACGTTCATCTTCGCGTACGCGGTCCTCGCGGAGGCGATCCTCGGCTTCCTCGGCGTCGGCGTGCCGCCCTACGTGCCGTCGTGGGGCAACGTGATCGCGAGCGGCAAGAACGTGATCCGCGAAGCGTTCTGGGTGAGCCTGTTCCCGGGCATCGCGCTGACGGTGGCGGGGCTGTCGCTGAATCTGCTGGGCGACGGACTGCGCGACACGCTGGACCCGCGGCTGCGCGTGCAGTGATGCGTGGCGGCGGCGTGCGCCGGATTGCGATCAGGTGCTTCGCGGCGGCGCTGGCGGCGATCGTCTTCGGCGCCGCGACGGCCACGCCGGCGGACGAGCCGATGCGCCTCCGTCGCGTGGCCCTCACGGGCGATCCCGCGCCCGGTGGCGGAGTCTTCGACCGCTTCGGCGCGGAGTCGATGCCGATCGTCGCGCCGGTGAACGCCCGTGGCGACGTCGTGTTCTTCGCCACTCTCAGTCGCAGCGACGTCACCGAAGGACTCTTCCTCTCCTCCCGCGGTCGCATCATTGCCGTCGCGCGCGAGGGCGACGCCGTGCCCGGCGTCGGTCGCGTGTCCGGTTTCGGCAAGCATCCCGCGCCGGCGTTGACCGACGATGGGACGGTGGTCTTCGTCGCCACCGTGGCCGGCGGACGCTCCGTGGAGGGAATCTTCACCGCCCGCGGCGGTCACATTCGGGCGGTGGCGCTCAGCGGCACGGCAGCGCCCGGCATCGCGTCCGGCGTCCTGGCGAGCCTCGACGCGCCCACGATCAACGCGAAGGGCGACGTCGCGTTTCTCGCGACGATCCGTCGCGGGCGCGAGAACGTCGACGCGGTGCTGCTCGCCACGCGAGGCCGGATCCGGAAGATTGGCGCGCAAGGGGATCCGGCTCCAGCGGGCGGAGTCTTTGCCGGCTTCGGCCCTCCGGCGCTCAATCGGGAGGGAAGCGTCGCGTTCGCGGCGGCGGTGGAGGGCAAGGCCGTGCCCGGCGGAATCTTCGTGTCGAGTGCGGGACGACTGCGCATGATCCTCGGCGCCGGTGAAGAAACACCCATCGGCGGAATCTTCGCGAAATTCTCCGAGCGGCTGGGCTTCAGCGACGACGGCGCGATCGCCTTTCACGGCCTCCTCAAGGCGGCGCCGGCGTCCGCCGCCATCTTCGTCATCGAGGATGAGCGACCTCGCGTCGTGGCGCGTCTGGGCGATCCCGTCCCGGGCGGTGGAAGCTTCTCCAACTTCGGGCTGTGGCCGGGCGTCGGCGCGCGCGGCACGATCGCCTTCGCCGCGTCCGTCGACGGCGGTCCAAGCCCCGTCGTCGTCGTCCGCACGAGCCGCGCCGGGCTGGAGCGCGTGGTCGGCGTCGGCGACACGCTCCCGAGTGGTGGACGCATCGCTTCGCTCACGATGTTCCCCGTCGTCAGCGTGAGCTCGACGGGCGCGGTATCGTTCGCCGTGGCCCCCACCGCCTCCGGCGACGGGCCGGAGGGCGTATTCCTCGCCGCGCCCTGAGCGGCGTCAGTTCATGTCGTAGGGCGGATATTCCCTGAAGACGGTCGCGGCGGTCACGAGCCTGTGCGGCACGACGGTCCGTGCGGGCACCGGCTCGCCTCGTAGCATCCGTAGCGCGAGCGGGAGCACGTCATACCCCAGCCGATCCAGGTAGAACGCGACCGACCCGAGCACGATGCTGCCGCGATTCACCGGATCGATCTCCTTGCGATCGTTCATCCCGCCGTGAATGCTGCGGTCGAGGCCGTGGCTGACGATCACGGCGTCACGCAGCCGACCCGCGGCCTCGACCGCCGACTTCGCGGCGAGCGCGGTGCCATCGTCGGTCGTCGCGATCAAGACCTTGCGGGACGGTTGGCCGGCGAGGAACGCGCCGAGCAGCGTCGCCACGTGCACCAGATTGCCGTGCGTGTCCAGCGTCGTCAGGCGCGCCGCCGGGAGACGCCGGCGCAACGTCTCGGCGACGGCCTGCACGCGCTCGGGCACCCCGTCCGCAGCCGCCGACACGTGCCCGATGATCGCCGCGACGATCGTCTGTCCCGGCCATGACCGGGCGGCAAAGTCGACGAGCGTCTCGGCGGCCACGCGCCCGGCGGCGGCGTTGTCGATCGTGTAGATCGGCGCGCCGGGTACCGGGTCGTTGACGGCCAGGACCGGCACCCCCGCGGCGCCCAGCTTCTGCGCGATGATCGCGTTCGCCGCCGCGCCGCGGTGATAGAGGATGTACAGATCCACCTTGCGCGCGATGGCGGCGTCGGCATTGGCGATGGCGCGGGCGTCGTCACGGCGGTTGTCGTAGAAGACGAGATCGACGGGATGCACTCGCGCCGCGAGAAGAAAGCTTTCGCGGATCTCAGCTCCGGTGAACCCCGTGCCCTCGAGGGCAACCCCGGGCTCCTCGGTCACGTTGGCGAACGCGACGACCCACCGCTTCTGCGCGAGCACTGGCGGTGCGAGCGAAGGAGCGAGCAAGCCGCCGCCAAGAACAGCGCCCAGTGCGAAGAAGCGGCGGCGGCCGAATGGCGTTCCGCGCGCGGGCTCCGCCCGCGTAATCCTGGTCTTGGTCTCGGGTGGAGCATCGAGGGGGGCCGTCCAGGCCCCCTTCGACGATTTATCGGATGGCGTCGATCGCGACGAAGTTCCCCGTCAG
>JBGOTH010000565.1:0-2912 GCA_041476345.1 Methylomirabilia bacterium | reverse complement strand
TATGTCTTGTGGAGCTTCGCGGCGGGGCTGGCGGCGAAGTACCGGCTGATCGCGGACTACGAGGCGGGGTGGTTCGCGCTCTTCGCGATCGTCGCCGGATGGATTCACTACCGCGCGCGCCTGGCGGGTGATGCCGAGCGCGGGTTGTTCGTGTTCGTCGGGGCGCAGCTCGTATGGCTCGGCGTGATCCTGTATCGGAGCGGGTTGCTCGTTCCGTAAGACGATTTGCCCGTACACTCACTGGGCGGACTGCACTGAGAGCAGGGCAGTCTACCGATCGGATGTGTCTCACTTTTCATATCTACCGCTCATGCAACCCTTCTCCGGCGCGCACTTCGAAGGCGCGTTTTCGTCTCCGCTCGTTTGGCCGGCTCGTTGCACCACTGCGGCGCCATGCTTCCAAGGGCCACGAAGCTCGCCGTTCTCCTCGCGCTCGCCGTCCTCCTGCTTCCGTCCGAGAGTGCCGCGCCTCCCCAACCGATCACGGCGCTGGCGCCGTTCGCGGTGTGGGCTGATGGGTTCGATGACGTTCGTGGCGTCGTCGTGGACGACGACGGCGTCTTCGTTGCCGACCATCACCGCGGCGTCGTCGTCCGAATTGCGCCGGATTTCACCCAGCGTGTCGTCGCACGCCAGCTCGATCGTCCGCTTGGTCTTGCACTCGACAGCGCCCGTCGCCTGATCGTGGCCGAGGAGGGCTTGGGGCGTGTCCTTCGGCTCGAGCCCGCCGGGTCTTGGAGCGTGCTCGTCTCGGGTCTGAAGCAGCCGCGTTGGTTGGCGGTGGGTGATGACGGCACGATTTACGTGAGCGCGCGCCGCTTGACGCGCAGGGCGACCGTCGAGGCGGACGACGACGCCGCCGAGCCGCAGCTGGTCGTCGCCATCTCGGCGTCAGGCGGCGCGCGAGTCTTCGCCGACAATCTACGACGCGTCGAGGGACTCGCCGTCACCGCCGACGCGGTCTTCGTCGCCACGCGAGGACGGCGCGATAGCGCGCGGTCGGACGGCATCGTGCTGCGCATTCCGATCCTCGCCGATGGCGGCGGAGGCTTGCTGGCGCCCGTCGGAGCCGAAGACCGATACAAGATGCCCGCGGGTCTCGCGCGGGACGCGGTGGGGAATATCTGGCTCGCCGCGCCGGAGGTGACCCTCGAAGGATCCAAATCCAAGGACGTGGTGACCAAGCTCCGGGCTGACGGCACGCTGACGCGCTTTGCCGCGGGGCTCTCGGATCCGCAAGGCCTCGCGTTCGATTCGCGCGGGAACCTCTTTCTCACCGACGGCAACAAAGGACGTGTCGTCCGCTTCGAAGCGCCGCCGGCGCCCGTCGTGACGCTGCCGCCGTTCACCAATCAAGCTCAGTTGGTGGTCACCGGCGCCGGAGAGCCCGGCGCGCGCGTCGACGCCTTCGTGAACGACGCAACGGCCGGTACCAGCGGGTCGACGAACAGCGCCGGCGTGTTCACCGTTTCGGTGCCACTTGCGCAAAATTATTCCAACGTCGTCACGCTCTATCTCACGGCGCATGCCGGCGACGGCCTCAGCGCCCCGGCGGTCGAGCTTGCGACAATCCACGACGGCGTGGCGCCCGCCGTGACTCTGACGGTGCCCGCGGCTGCGTCGTTCGTGCGCGGCACCGTGGCGGTGTCGGCACAGGCATCCGACGCGGGCAGTGGCATTGCGACGATGACGCTCGCTGCCGACGGCGCCCCATTGCCCACGACGGTCGCGCCCGCGCTGCCGTCAGCGGCGGTGACGGCGAGCGCGAGTTGGACTACGACGGCGCTCGGCGACGGAGCGCGTGAAATCCGCGCCTCGGCGACCGATCGGTCGGGAAATCCGCAGACGGCGAGCCGTACGGTCATCGTGGACAACACCCCGCCGGACACGACGATCGCGGACGGACCGAGCGAGGCGATCAACACCACCTCGGCCACATTCACGTTTGTGGGAACCGACAACCTGACGCCTGCCGCGGAGCTCGTGTTCGCATGGCGAACCGACGGTGGAGCATTCAGTACGTTCTCGTCTGCGACTACCGCGACGTTTTCAGGACTGAACCCTGGTGCGCACGCGTTCGAGGTCAAGGCTCGCGATCTTGCAGGCAACGAGACCCTCACACCGGCACGCCGTGAGTTCAGCGTCGAGGGCGGACTGCAGGTTGCGATTACGACCCCTGCGAATGGCGTTACCGTCCCCGCCGGTCTGTTGATCGTGCAAGGCATCGTCGACGCAGGCGCGCAGCAAGCGGCGGTCTCTGTCAATGGTGTCGTCGCCGCGGTGGAGGGAACGGTTTTCGCGGCTCAAGTCCCCATAACCGGCGACACCGTGCTGCTTACGGCGACGGCGACCGGACCGAACGGAGCGACGGGGACCCACAGCGTCACGGTCAACGTGTCCTCCTCGACGAGTCCCGCGATCACGCTCCGTGCCACACCCGTATCCGGAGTGGCGCCGTTGAGCGTCCAGTTCTCAGTGGGAGGGATCACCGCGACACGCATCATGTTGGACACGGACGGCGACGGTGTGCCTGATTTCACCGGCGCAACTCTCGAGGACCGCCATTTTACGTATTCGCAAGCGGGACTCTATTTTCCCAGCGCGGACGTCACTGATGGGCAGGGAAATCAGTTCAGCGTCAGAACCGTGGTGTTTGTGGAGTCGCCCGCTGCCGCGACGGCTCGCTTCCAAAACCTCTGGAACGACTTCAAGGCGAGGCTTGGCGCCGGGGATGCTCAAGGAGCGCTGGCATATCTCTCGCCGGCGATCCGGTCCCGCTTCTCCGGGGTCTTCCAGGCGTTGGGGTCAGATCTTCCGGCTATCGCCGCGAATCTAGAGAACCTTGGCGTGGTGGAGCAGCTCGACAACCTCGCAGAGACGGTCGTGGTGCGTCAGGAGGGCGACCGTTCCTC
>JBGOTH010000564.1:0-2916 GCA_041476345.1 Methylomirabilia bacterium | reverse complement strand
CTCGACCTTCCAGCGCTCGGTGAGCCAGCCCGCGTTGCCGAAGTGGTCCGGATGAAAATGCGTGGCGATCACGCGCGTGATCCGCTTGCCGCCGAGCTCGTTCGCGAAGATCTGTTCCCACAGCTCGCGTGTGGCGGGCAAGCCGACGCCCGTGTCGACGATCGCGACGCCGTCACCGTCGTCGAGCAGCCACAGGTTGATGTGGTTCAGCGCGAACGGGAGCGGCATGCGGAGCCAGCGGATCCCGGGGGCGACGGTGAGGGTGGTGCCGGGCGCGGGCGGCTCGGCCCACGGATGATCGAGAGCGGTCACGCCCTCATTGTACTGTAGGCGCGTGGTGGCGACGATCGTCCTCGCGCTTCTCATCGCGCAACGGCCCGGCGTGTTGCCGGACACGCCGTGGTCATGTCCATCCGCGCATCCGATCAAGGGCTACGTGTCCGCCGAATCCGGTCGGCGCGTGTACTACGTTCCCGGCAGTCGCTTCTACGAGGAGGCGAGCCCGGAGCGCTGCTATGCGAGCGAAGCCGATGCGCTGCGTGACGGGAGCCGTCCCGCGAGCACGCCGGGCCCGGCGCTGCCGAAGGACGATCGCGTCTAGCGCCGTGCGACGGAGTGCTAGGATACCGCGCCATGAAGATCACGAAGCTCGAGCACCTGCACGCCGACGCCGGCCAGCGCAACTTCGACTTCCTCAAGGTCTCGACCGACGACGGGCTCGTCGGCTGGAGCGAGTACAACGAGTCGTTCGGCGGGCTCGGCGTCGCCGCGGTGATCGACGGCCTCGCGTCGCAGGTCATCGGCAAGGATCCAAGAGCGTACGAAGCGATCGTCACGCTGCTGTACGCGGTGCGGCGGCAGGCGGCGGGCGGCGTCGTGCAGCAGGCGATCGGCGCGATCGAAAATGCGCTGCTCGACATCAAGGCAAGAGCGCTCGGCATTCCCGTCTACGCGATGTTCGGCGGCCCCGTGCGCGACAGGATCCGTCTCTACTGGTCGCACTGCGGCACGTATCGCCTCGCGTGGGCGGAGCCGATGCAGATCCCGCCGCTGCGCACGCTGCAGGACGTCGTGAAGGCCGGCAGGGAAGTCCGCGACCGCGGCTTCACGGCGCTCAAGACGAACGTCTTCGTCCTCGGCAAGGAGGCGTATCTCCACTCGCCCGGCTTCGCGCGCAAGGGATCGTTCCCGGAGCTGAACGCCGATCGTCACGTGCTCGGCGCCATGCGCGAGGAGCTTGCCGCGTTCCGCGAAGGGGCAGGGCCGGACGTCGACATCCTCGTGGACCTGAACTTCAACTTCAAGACGGAAGGGTTTCTGAAGATCGCGCGCACGATCGAGCCCTACGACATCCTCTGGGTGGAGATCGACACGCGGGACGCGAAGGCGCTGCGCTACATTCGGGACCACACGACGATTCCGGTCGCGTCGTGCGAATGCCTGTTCGGGCGCCGCGACTTCCGACCGTTCTTCGAGTACGGCTCGGTGGACGTGGCGATCGTCGACACGCCGTGGAACGGCGTCGCGGAGTCGCTGAAGATCGCGGCGATGGCGGACACGTACGAGATCAACGTGGCGCCGCACAACTTCTACGGCCACCTCGCCACCATGATGAACGCGCACTTCTGCGCCGTGATCCCCAACCTGAGAATCATGGAGGTCGATCCGGACACCGTGCCCTGGTACGACGACTTCGTGACGGTGAAGCCGGAGATCCGCGACGGCTATCTCCACCTGCCGACCGGGCCGGGGTGGGGGACTGAAATCAACGAAGACGCCGTGCGCGCGCACCCGCCGCGCAAGCGCTAACATTAGGTGTATGAGCGACAACGAACAGGTTCGTGGCCGCGCCTTCGTCGTCCAGCCGGGTGAGGGGCCGTCGTACTGGCAGCCGGTGCCTGCCAA
Source organism: Methylomirabilia bacterium (assembly GCA_041476345.1). Taxonomy (GTDB): domain Bacteria; phylum Methylomirabilota; class Methylomirabilia; order Rokubacteriales; family CSP1-6; genus VGLJ01. The sequence goes on along the minus strand of JBGOTH010000564.1, from coordinate 1,011 downwards.
CGGCCATTCCGATCCCGCGCTGTTCCCCGCGAACACCGGCTTCAGCACGCTCGCCATGGGCTACCAGACCATTGCGCCGGGCGGGCGCGTGCGCGAGCATTCGCACGGAGACCAGGTCGAGCTGCAGATCTGCTTCCGTGGAAAGGGCCACGTCGTGGTCGACGGCGCCGAGCATCCGATCGTGCCGGGGACGGCGTGCATGCTCGGCTACGACGTCAAGCACGAGATCGTCAACGACAGCGCCGAAGACCTCGTGATGTTGTGGGTCATCACACCGCCGGGCCTCGAAGATTTCTTCAAGGCCGTCGGGCGTCCGCGTACCGCCGGCGAGCCGGCGCCGGCGCCCTTTGCGCGCCCGTCGGACGTCGTCGCGATCGAGCGTTCGCTTGGAATGAACGATACCTAATCAACATGGAGGCGCCTAGGCGGCCCTCCAAACCTCCCGTTGGATTGCGGCGGCAAAGCCGCCGCTCGAAAGCGAGGAAATATGTGGGGTTCTAAGAAGCTGCAGATGCCGACGAAGGAAGCCGCCCTGCCCGGACGCTCGGCGAAGATGTCGGTGCCCGCTGCTCACTTCGTGAACAAGGCGCCGCTCGCGCCGCCGTTCCCTGCAGGGATGGAGCTCGCGATGTTCGGCCTCGGCTGCTTCTGGGGCGCCGAGCGCAAGTTCTGGCAGTTGCCCGGCGTGTTTTCGACGTCCGTTGGCTACGCCGCCGGCTTCACGCCGAACCCCGACTACGAAGAGGTGTGCTCGGGCCGGACCGGCCACAACGAAGTCGTACGCGTGGTGTTCGATCCCGCGAAGGTGAGCTACGAGATCGTGCTCAAGACGTTTTGGGAGGACCACGATCCCACGCAGGGGATGCGCCAGGGCAACGACGTCGGCACGCAGTACCGTTCGGGGATCTACGTGTATTCGCCCGAACAGCGTCGTCTCGCCGAGGCGTCGCGCGACGCGTATCAGCGCGGGCGGACCGCCGCCGGGTACGGAACGATCACCACCGAGATTCT